>CAUTMO010000001.1:0-113373 GCA_963539815.1 uncultured Candidatus Saccharibacteria bacterium
GCCTCGTTCGTGCCGATCAAACCGATAGTTGAAAAATGGTTCTTCCAATATTGATTGAAGCGTTGCTTAATGTTTCGCAAATAAAACTTAGTGTACGGATACAAATTAGCGTCAGTCAATCGCTCCAAAACTTTACGCTTGGTCTCCAAACTATCCTTTGCCATATCCATAAGTTCAGCCAATCCCTTAAAGAATTCTTTTTCGTTCTTAGACTTTAGAGCCAGTCGTGGCAAGTTTATCGTTACCACACCAACCGAACCAGTCATTGGATTTGAGCCGAACAGACCGCCGCCACGATATTCCAATTGACGATTATCAATACGCAATCGACAGCACATCGAGCGCGCATCTTCTGGATCCATGTCAGAATTGATGAAGTTTGAGAAGTACGGAATGCCGTATTTGGCGCTAGCTTCCCACAAACTTTCAATCACCGGATTGTCCCAATTGAAATCCTTGGTGATATTAACCGTTGGAATTGGGAACGTAAAGACTCGACCATTAGCGTCGCCCTCAGAGAGAACTTCTAACAGCGCCTTGTTTAGCATATTCATTTCTTCTTGATATTCGCCATAAGTCGTATCCTGCATCTCGCCACCAATAATCACTGGATTATCTGCCATGTGTTTTGGACATTCAAGGTCAAGTGTAATGTTGGTAAACGGCGTCTGGAAACCAACACGAGTCGGCACGTTGACATTAAAGACGAATTCTTGAATAGCCTGTTTTACTTCTTTATAGCTCAATTTGTCGACACGAATAAACGGAGCCAACAACGTATCAAAATCAGAGAAAGCCTGCGCGCCAGCCGCTTCGCCCTGTAATGTGTAAAAGAAGTTTACAACTTGACCAAGTGCTGATCGGAAATGCTTAGCCGGCTTAGAGGCAACCTTACCAGCAACGCCAGTAAATCCTTCTTGTAATAAGTCAGTCAAATCCCAGCCGACACAATAAACGCTTAGCAAGTTAAGGTCGTGAATGTGCAAATCGCCTTCTTTGTGAGCTTGCCCAATTTTCGATGTATAAATCTTATCCAGCCAGTAAGTCTTCGTAATTTCTGCTGAAACATAGTTATTCAAACCCTGAAGACTGTAGCCCATATTAGAGTTTTCATTAACTTTCCAGTCCAAATTTTCAAGATATTTATCAATCAAATCAACGTGTGCATTAGAGGTAATTTCGCGCAATTTTTTATGCTGATCGCGGTAAATAATGTACGCCTTTGCAGTCTTCTTAAACTTAGAGTCAATCAACGCATCCTCAACAATATCCTGAATATCTTCAACACTCGGTAGACGCTTTTGGTTACGAGTTTCTAAAACACCCAAAACCTTGTCGGTCAATTCAACTGCTTGAGCGGCGTCAAATTCACCAGTTTCCAATCCCGCCTTTTCAATTGCCTTTTCAATTTTTTTCCGATCAAATTTAGCAGTTCGACCGTCGCGTTTTTTAATTGATTTATACATTCCCCCTCCTTGTTTATAAAAACAGCAAACTAGCCCAACCTCTCCAGTGGGTGCATGTTGCAAAAAACGTTATTTATTTTCTAAAACACCATATGTAGTGCTTAATATTGAATATACACGCGATATATAGCGTCTGTCAATGAAAGTACATTGTATTATTTACATACGAGATGCGGAAGCATTTGCTCCCTCTGATAATGCCAAAACGTCATAGTGAATCAGATCGACAATTTCTACCTGAGGTAGCTGTTCACCGATTCGCTGCTCGCCCGGTACATTCAAAACATCTTGATCTTTCCACCACTGGCGCATTTCTGATTCGCCAAATTCATGAGCGTTTGGCTTGGTAGCGTGGCGGCGCACCGTTTCCTCAAACGATACGTCAAAATAATAAATCAGTTTTTCACCCTGAAAATCATCCAGCAGCTGGCGCAGCATCGCGCCGTATTTTTTATTGCTCAAAATACCCTCCAAAATCACCGTATAGCCAACATTATTGCCATACATGCATAGGTCGTAAATCAGCTGAATCGCCGGATTGCTTTCGCTATCTTTCACGCGCAGTATTTCCCGGCGCACCACATCCTGTGACACCAACATCGTGTCGTAACCTAGTTGACGCTGGAGTAATCGTGCCGTACTGGTTTTGCCGCAACCAGAATTACCGCGGAGAATGATTAGCGGATGAGAGGCCGTCACATACGCTCCAGTAAATCATAAGCAACAGCCGCTGATAACGCTTGCATTTGACGAAGATTATCACCCGGCTTGAGTGGTGGCTTGAGGCTACGTATAAGGAAAAATCCGACAAATGACGCCAGCATTTCCGCGTTCAACTCACCTAGCCACGACGTTACGTCATGACCATGGCGCGCCATATCAACCAGAAATTCTGTCGCACCAGATCCCTTGGGCGCATAGGAAGCCCAGTTCCAGTCAACCAACTTCAACTCACCAGTTTGCGGATTAAATGCCAAATTATCACTACGAACATCCGAATGATTAAAGCAATCTTCCGTCTGCTTGGCAAATTCTTTAGCGTGCACCGAAATATCAATCAACTCATCACGCTTTTCTAACAGCTCAATTATAGCCTGACAACGCCGCTTATTAATCTCCAACTGATTTGGCAATAGTTTTTGATAATTATCAATCAACCGACGACGAATATCAGCATCAGCAATAATCTGATCAATCCCATCATCTAAGCCAAGCTCTCTCGCCACAAATGGTTGTAGTTGCAATTCTTCAATTAGCTCCTGCGGCAATTTTATTTTTTCCAACTCGCGAACCGCGGTTATCACCGTCGAAATATAACGTTCCGCGACAGAGTTATCCGTCGGAGGTTGCCATAACCACCCGTCTGACGAAGCGTAACTGCTCGTCATCAGCACGTGACCATCATCGGCCAATTCAGTCCAATCAGCAACATATTGCGGATAAGTTTTCTGCAACAAACGCGTTACTGCATAATCTTTTTTTAGCCAGCCTAGTTCCCGCTCACCCTTATCCGACAATAAATTAGCATCAACTTCTTTAACGAAAATCGTTCGATCACCAGACGACACTAACGCTCGACGATTAAGCGAAAAGCCGCCACTTACCGGCGTGATCCGTAATTCAGATAAATCAACGTTTAGCTCCGTCGCCGCACACCGCAAGGCTCTGTCGGTTAATAATTTATCGTGATCCGGCAATGTTTCCATGCGTAAATTATAGCATATTCTATCTGTTATTAATTTGGAATGGCTAGTATAAATTCCGCGCCAGCTGACGGTTTGCTTTTGACGCGAATAATATAACCACAGCGATCCGCCAAAGTCTTGGCAATTGCCAGCCCCAAACCATAGCCCGACGCGTCGATCCGAGTGCGCGCCGCGTCTGCACGATAAAATCTCTCGAAAATATGCTTTTGATCATTTGACGAAATGCCTGGTCCATTATCTTTAACTATAAATTCCACGGAATTCTTATTCAGCCTAGCCCAAATCTTTACTTCACCGACCTTTTGTGGCGCGTATTTAATAGCATTGTCCACCAAAATTGATAAAATCTGACGAACCGCATTTACTTGCAAAGTTACTTTTTGACCATCTGGAATATTATGAAAAATCTTAACTTGCTTTGCTTTTGCAACCTGAGAATATTGCCCTATAACCTCTTTAATAATTTCAGAAATATCAATTAGCTCTGGACTGCCCAAAGCATTTTCTGACTTCGCCAAATCCAGCAGCGAATTACTAAGGTTAGTCAGTTTTTTAATTTCCTCAACGTTTTGGCTCAAAACCTGACGAGCTTTTTCGTCAGTCAGCACATGCTTACGCATCGCTATTTCATTACTCAAAAGTAACGCTGCCAACGGAGTTCTTAGCTCGTGGCTGGCATTAGACACAAATTGGGCTTGCTGTTCAATTGACCGTTCAATTGGCGCCAGCGTTCTTCGTGCCAACACTAGACTCAACCAATAGCCAAACACCAACATCGCACCATTTAACGCAATTAAAGATATCACCACCATTTCGCGCGTTTCATTGTCACGTCGCTCCAGCCGATGATGAAATTGATCTTCGATATCTGCAGATTGCTTAATATGGTCATCAGGCGGCAGTTCTCGGTTAAGTTGCGTCGAGGTAACGACATAAATAATCACACTAAACACCAGTGATAACGTCATAATCACAGCCAAATAACTCAGCGCTAGTCGCTTGACGCGTTGCTGTTTCATAATTTTTCCTCTAATTTATAGCCAAAACCCGAAACCGTGTGAATTAATTTCGACTTAAATGGCTTATCGATTTTTCGACGCAAAAACATAATAAATAACTCGACATTATTCGGCAATACGTCCGCGTCAAAGTCCCAAACGTGCGATATGATTTGTTCTTTCGATAAAACCTTACCTTTATTTCGCATCAAATATTCCAGAACACCATATTCCTTAGCGGTCAAGTTAATCTCCTGCGAAGCTCGCGTTACTTTTTTTGAGCTTGGATCAAGTTTCAAATCGCCCACCTGAAGAACTTCTTCCAATTTCTCATTCGGCCTACGAAGCAACGCCCTTATACGAGCCAATAGTACGTCAAAGCTAAACGGCTTAGCTAAATAATCATCCGCGCCAGTGTCCAAACCTTCAACAATATCACGCTCCGCGTCACGTGCAGTTAACATTAAAATCGGCGTTTTATTACCATCATTTCTCAGGGCTCGACAAACTTCATAGCCATTCATTTCTGGCAACATTATGTCCAAAATAATAACATCATAATCATCGGCCGCAGCAGTTCGATAGCCTTCGCTGCCATCATTCGCCACATCAACCGCATACGACTCGTCTTCCAACCCTTCTTTTAATAGTCGAGCAATCGTAACGTCATCTTCAATCAGTAAAACTCTCACAGATATATTATACCTTTATATCTCAACAATTTCACATACTAATACATCGCTATCATTTGTGCTTCTGGCCAAATTTTCTGAACTAACCGTTTGCCGCGTGCCGTTAATCGTACCCACGCGTCACCATATATTTGATCAATCGCCATCAAACCTTTACGACGCAAATCCGCCAAAATATTCATTACTGTTCGACGCGATAATCCAACTTGCCCAGCTAAAACTACGACGTCATCGCCGCCATCTTCATAGATTTGTTGTAAAATTAACGCCTCGTTTGTTGTTAAATTAACTTCTTTTGATTGAACTTTATTCATAATATTCCTTTCTCTGGTTAGTGATGGTTATTATGATAAACGAGCATTCTTTAATTTTGCTGTAAAATTAACTATTCTACTTTTATTTTTATTATGCTTATTGTTATAATGACTTTTACCATTAATTTTAGGAGGGTGTATGTTAATAAAGAAACGCTTTTTAAATACAAAAGTTAAAATATTAACTGGGGTGATGGTTACTGGACTATTCATTGGTGGATCACTACTTACCTTACCAACTACACAAGCTAAGAGTGTCGTCAGCGATGATTATCCGTTAAATGACAGCATTAATTGGAATTTAAACCCTGTTTGGCGTGATGAATTTAATGGCACATCGTTAGATAAAGAATCTTGGAATATATACGCCAGCGGATGGGGCGCTAATAACGTCCAGAGTTGCTACAGTAGGAGCGAAGAGAATGTGAATGTTAAAAACGGCAGTCTAAACTTAGTAGGACTATATAAGCCTGGAGCGCGTTGCAAAGGAAATGAAAAAAGCGGCAACTTCACCTCTGGATTCGTAGAAACGAAGGGCAAAAAATTTTGGACTTACGGCTATATTGAGGCTCGCATAAAAATGCCAAATAATAAGAGTACTTGGCCTGGTTTTTGGATGAGCCCTAATGATAAACAATATGGAGACTGGCCTCGCAGTGGTGAAATTGACATCGTAGAAACTAAAGGCTCTAACTTAAATTACGCCGCCGCAGACGCTCACTGGGGACTTTCAACAGGCAATAAAAAACATGCTCAAGGCAGAGATTTACCAGCTGGGTTCAAAGATACCACTCAATGGCACACTTACGGCGTAAAATGGACTGAAGGAAAATTGGAATATTACATTGACGGCGTAAAATTCCACACCGTCAACGGATTTAGTCAGCCAAACGCAGCAAACACGCCTTACGGCCCATTCGACAAGCCATTCTTTTTGCGACTTAACTTGGCAATCGGCGGTGATTACATTGATGGTAAAGGCAGTAAATGGTCAAACGCCTACAACGCCCTAGCTGAATATCCAAAGTCATTCCCAGCAACCATGTCAATCGATTACGTCCGCGTATATGAAAGACGAACAGCTAAGGAAGTCAACGTGCCAGATAACAATTTGCGCACTCAACTTAATAAAAAATTGTCAACAGTACTTAGTACTAATCGTAAAGACGATCAAAAAATTACTGACGTAGAGTTGGAAAAATTGACAGATCTTAACTTGGATGCAGCTGACAACGCATCAGAGGCAGACAAAATTCACGATATAACAGGATTAGAGGCAGCTAAGAACCTTAAGGCTTTATCTCTTAAGAACAACTCTGTCTTCGACCTAAGAGCAGTTTCCAACATCAAATCTCTAAAGTCAATAAACTTAACGATTAATCGCTAATTAGCTTAGACGTTTACAGAAAAATTGTCATCTTATTATGAGGTGACATTTTTCTATTTTAGCCGAAATTTCAATAACCAATACCTCTGTAATCCTGTTATTAAAATAACTATATAATAAATTTTACTTTTATTCTGCTTATTGTTATACTAACAATGGATAAAGAAATATTGGGAGAAAACAAAAAATGTTAATAAAAAAACGTTTTTTAAATAAAAAGCTTAAAACATTAGCTATTATAATGACTGTCGGTGTTATTGTTGGTGGGGCGTTATTTACCCTGCCAATGGACAATGCCAAAGGCGCAGGAAGTCCATATCCGCCAACAGATAGTGAGAACTGGAATCCAGAACCTGTTTGGCGTGATGAGTTTGACGGAAATTCGTTAGATGGGACCAAATGGACAGCTCTTAATGGCGGATGGAAAGATGAGAACCAACAAGTTCGAAACTGCTACACGAGATCAGATGAGAACATTAATGTCAGTGGCGGTAGCTTAAATCTAATTGGACTATACAAACCAGGAGCAACCTGTACTGGTGGTAACACTAAAACTGGCAACTTCACTTCCGGATTCGTACAGACGAAAAATAAGGCATATTTTAAATATGGCTACATCGAAGCTCGTATAAAAATGCCAAAGAATAAGAGTACTTGGCCTGGTTTTTGGATGAGTCCTAATAACTCTCCGTACGGTCCTGGTTGGCCTGATTGGGGCGAAATCGACATCGTAGAGGCAAAAGGCTCTAATCGCCAATTCGCTGCTTCTGACGCACACTGGCGAGACAAGAATACGCCGACCGGTCAAGCTGGGAGTCACAGAAACCTCCAAGGCGTTATTCCACCAAGTAAGTTCGGTACTAATAATGACACTACAGAGTGGCACACGTACGGCGTAAAATGGACTGAAGGAAAACTTGAATACTTCATTGACGGAGAGCTGCATCATACAATTACCGAATTTAAGAATTCAAACTCCACAGGGAGTCCTAATGGACCCTTTGATCAGGATTTCTTCTTACGACTTAACTTAGCCATTGGCGGTAACTACATTGACGCTCCATGGGATGACCCTATCAACTCAGTAGGAGCTACAAATGGAGAAGGCTTCCCGGCAACTATGTCAGTCGACTACGTCCGCGTATACGAGATGCGAAAACCCAAAGAGATTGAAGTCAAAGACACGGAACTACGCAAACTACTCAATGAAAAACTAGGAGAAAAACTTGGTACAACTCGTGCGGCAGATCAAGAAATTACTGACGTAGAGTTGGAAAAATTGACAGATCTTAACCTGGACAACTCAAATATTACCAACCTAACTGGAATAGAAGCCGCCAAGAATCTTAAGAATTTGTCGTTAAATCACAACTCAATCTCAAATCTAAACCCACTGACTGGACTGGCTTCCCTAAAAACTCTGTCACTTAAAGAGAACAAGATTACAGATATAAGCCCACTGACTGGACTAACTTCCCTAACTTCATTAAATCTTGAAGATCAACAGCCTAGTATTAAACCTAACGACAAATCTTTTGCTTCACCATTGAAAGATTTAACAGGAAGCGTAGTTTCCATAACCAACTCAGCAGACGTTATTAACAGCACGGCAACTCCTGGAAACATTCAGATACTGTCACTGCCAGCCAACGGAGCATCTCCTATCCTGAATACTCTTTGGACAAGAAGTGTAACAATCGGAGCAATTTCAGCTACGTTCAGTGGTACTCTGGCTGTTGACACATCAGCAATTCCTAGGGCAGCACAGCCGCAGCCACAACCACAGCCGCAGCCTGGAAATCCATCAGCTGCCGCTCATAACCCAGCTAATAAGCCTCAAAATGCTGTAAGCGGTCTACTTGCAAACACAGGATTTAATGTCTTCTTAGGTGTTGTCGCCACTCTAGCATTAGTTGCTGCAGGACTATTCATCCTGCGCTAATCTGCGACTACATAAAATTACCACCCCGTGATGAGGTGGTAATTTTTTATTGAGAACTAGGTTTTTATTGTCGAGAGGATTGAGAAGTTGGTTGCGGTGCTACGCCAGACTGTGAAGCGTCTGATGGCGGCGTGTTAGTTGTGTTATTTTGAGCTGACGGAGTTTGCCCAACTGAAGATGAGCCCGATTGTCCTGATTGATCAGATTGAGCTTGAGACGTGCTGCCATTTCCGCCAGATTGCTGCCTAGATCCGCCAGGACCGCCTTGAGATTGGCTCATTCCTGGAGGGCCGCCAGCTTGCCCGCCCGTTTGGCTTCCGCTCGAGACGCCAACTTGCATACCCGCAACAAATCCCAGTCCACACAAAACCACGCCACCAATTGCTATTCCCATTGCCGCGCCGACACTAACTGAGCGTTTTTCGTTCGAAGTGTTTTCTGGATTGTTAAAGATATTTTCTGGTGTTGTTTGAGATTCTTGATCTAATTTTCTCATAATATTTCTCCTTTAGTTAAATTTATTTCCTATGCAGATAGTTCGTATAATGTTACATCACTACCTCCATAATTGACGACTTTGCCGTTTTTCTTAATCCAATTTGTGATTTCGCTATTTCCGCCATTTGGACCGCCGCCATGACCGCGTGAACTAGCGGCGTAATATTTCAATTTGCCATCCGCCACCAATTGCTTAAATTGTTCAAGCGTGAGTGGCGTATCGCTGCCGTTAAATCCGCCAATTGCCATGACTGGTTGACCGCTGGTTAGCTGAATTGCCGCCGATTCATTCGCACTATCCACCGCCACCAACCAAGTCGCACCATTTTGGTTTTGTAAAAGATACTGAACCAACGCGCTGTCTGCCTGAGATTTTTCGTTATTACTTCCTTGCATCGCTGTTGAACTCGGACCCGCCGTCGGAATGCTACCCGTATGCGTGACGTTGACGGTCGACAGCGTGTAAACAACCGGAGTCGTCATACACGCAGCCACGGAGGTGATAATTGCCAAGCTCTGAAGCCAACGTTTCGGCGTATATAGATTGACCAATAGCCCAATCATACCGATAGCTCCCAGAACACCAACCGTCCACATTAGCCAAGTCATCGTACCAGTGTAGCTAAGAATAATTATCACAATCACCGCCGTCACACCAACCAACATCGGCAAAATCCAAGCATACGACTTTCGTCTGACGTAAGCGCCCCACAGAAACGTCACACCAATTCCAACCAAAGCCGCCACAGCTGGTGCCATAACCACCACATAGTACGGATGAATCACGCCGCTAGTCATACTAAATATTACGATGTGAATGATCAGCCAAAGTATCCAGAATATCACCGCCGCTCGCCCGCGATTAGTTCGCGGAGTTTTACGTAAAATCCATAAGAGTAGTCCGCCGCTCGCTAATGCTAAGATTAGTAACCATGCGATGTTTGGTCCGAAATCATTATTGAATATCCTAAACACTCCCGTTTGTCCGCCAAATCCAGTACCTCCAGGACCATGACCGCCACTGGGAGCGCCACCCATTCCGCCAGGGCTTGCTATCACCATTCCACCACTCGGAGGAGTTCCGCCACCTCCGCCGCCGCGGTTTCCTAATAGCCGACCAAATCCGTTATAGCCAAAAATCAAACTCCAAATACTATTATCATTCGTACTACCAACCCACGGACGATTACCAGACGGCGTCAGCCAAACAAGCACACTCCACCATAAAGTCGACACCGTCGTAATCACGCCTGCAAACATTAAATGTAGAAATCGCGTAACAATTGGCGGCTTGGCGAACGCTAGATAGACAATCACCATCGCGGGTAAAACCATCAAGCCCTGAAGCATTTTCGTATTAAACGCTAGTCCCGTAAACAGCCCCGCCAGACCGAGCCATAAAAGCGGATGCCTACCTTCTAATGACCTGAGAAATGCGTAACCGCTGGCGGTGAGCATAAATGTCAAGATGGCATCTGGATTATTAAATCCGAACATCAACGCCGCAACAGGAGTTAGCATTAATGTGACTGCAGAAATCATCGCACTAGTGAAGCCGAATTGTCGTTTCACCGCCGAATATAACAACCAAACCGAACCGACGCCCGCTAATACGCTCGGCAGCAACATTGAAAAGCTGGAAAAACCAAACAGTCGAGCGCTAAGTCCCATTATCATCGTCGCCAGTGGAGGCTTATCGATCGAAACATAATTCGCCGCATCCAAACTGCCAAACAGCCACGCCGTCCAATTTTGGCTTGCCGCCTGCACCGCCGCCGCGTAATAACTGTTCGCCATGCCATTATGCATCGCGCCAAACAAATACAACGCGCCCGTCGCAATCAACAGAATCGGAAGAGCCATTTTCTCAAGCCACGAACGATTGTCCAATTCTTTATTAACTCGATGCAGCCCTTTTAAGTCATCGACCGCAGTTTTTACAATCTTCACACGACTATCAGTATCTTCAATCCAAGTAACGGGCTGCTCATGAATAGGCACGCCTGCGCGCTCCGTTTTAATCAAAAGCTCAGTGTCGAAAAACCATTCATTGTCCTTAATTTTTGGCAAAAATCTCTTCGCTACATCACGGCGAATTGCCTTAAATCCACACTGTGCATCGCTAAATTTGGTCCGTGACGTCAATTTGATAATCTTGTTATAACACCGTGAAATAAACTCCCGCTTAAAACCGCGACTGGTCTTTGATTTTTTCATCAATCGAGAACCAATCGCCACACCAGCTTCGCCCGCCACAAGCGGTTGAATCATCGGCAGAAAATCGTCCAAACTGGTGGACAAATCGACATCCATATACGCCAAAATATCCGCCTGACTGCTTTGCCAAACCTGCTTTAATGCTCGCCCGCGACCGCGTTCAGCCAACCGCACGACACGAACTGATTGATAATTTTGTGCCAAATTTTTCGCTATTTTTAAGGTGCTATCTTGGCTGCCATTATCCGCAATCGTTATCTGATAGCGATACGGCAAATTTTCCATCATATATTCGTCAAGCGTTTCAATGCTGCTTTGAAGAATTTTCTCCTCGTTCAGCACCGGCACGACTATGTCGACAAATGGATTAGCTATCGCCCGAAACGGCGATGGACTAGAATCGGACGTAATAAGTCGCGACCTAGCTAATGGTTGGGGTGTGGTTATTGCTCTCATGCAAACCACTATAAACAAGCGTTCTGTAAAAATGCTTTAAAGATCAGCCAGACTATTTCAAGTCAACACTAAACGGCGTAAAGTTAGTCTTATCGTCGTAAGCATCAACTTTTTCGACCTGTTTCATCTTATCTATTACGCGATATGTGATAGGCAAGAAAACAATCTCCACTACAGTCTTAAATATCCAGCCAATCAGAATATACGTCAGCATGTTCATTCCCTGAAGTATTCCACCAAACGCAACAAAGGCGAATACTACAGTATCACATAATTCACCAACGACTGTCGATCCAATTAATCGTAACCATAGTTTTTTGCCCTTAGTTTTAATTTTCAATTTCGCCAATACAAACGAATTTAAAAATGATCCAGTCAAAAATGCGGCTAAGCTAGCTGCAACAATCCTTGGGAAGAATCCTAGGACCGCTTCGTACGACGCCTGAGCGGTATATTCTGGGGCTGGCGGCATATAACGCACAATCGTAAAGCACAGCACTGCCAAAAGCATAACACCTAGCCCCACCCAAATCGCTCGTCGAGCATATTTATAGCCATAAATCTCAGTTAAAACATCGCCAAGAATATAAGATATTGGGAATAAAATAGCTCCGCCATCTGTAATAATCGGACCAAAAGCAATTAATTTAGTCCCTGCTAAATTAGAGATTAATAATATAGCAGCAAATACAGCTAAAATAATGTCGTAATATTTGAAAGTTTTTTTCATAAAATATATCCGTTAAATAACCTACATAAAACTGCCCTATTAAGGACAGCTTCATAGAAAACTAATTTGGCTCCGGCAGCTGGGCTCGAACCAGCGACCTATTGGTTAACAGCCAACCGCTCTACCACTGAGCTATGCCGGAATATGTCTTGTATTATAGCGAGTTTTTGAATAGTTGTAAAGTTACTGACGGACAATTTCCAATGCTTTTTTTAAAATCTCCCCTTCCGAGCGTGATTTTTCGTCGTCTTCAGCCTCTCTCTTCTTAATTTCTTTCGCTAAATTCTGCCACCAAACTTCTTTTTTCTCACTGCTCAGTGTCAAAGACCTAACTTCGCCGTCCTGCTTCTCTAAAAATCCAGCAGCCACCAAATTATCAACGTGTTTCGCTACCGTCGACACCGATTTATACCCCAAGGCGCGCATAATTTCCCGAAGCGTCGGACTATAGCCATTACCCTTTATAAACCCATCGATAAAATCCAACATTATTTTTTGCTTTTTCGTCAGTTTCATATCTAAAGTATACACCATACGCTATACTTAAAATATGGCAAAAAAATACATTAACGACGTTCGATTCTGGCTATTGGCTATTATTGTTTTTGGCGGCGGCTTCGCCCTGCATCCCAGCGTCGGATTATCAATTCTGGATTTCCCGTCACTGCGCGTAGGATTATACCAAATCGCTGCCGTAAGCCTATTGTCATTTTCCTTGCCATTACTACTTAAAAAACGCCAAGAATTGTTGAAAAACCGATGGCTAATCGGCGGATTTTTGGCAATTTTTATCGCCATTGTCGTCGGCATATTTTTCGCAGAAGCACGCCTGCGCACCGCGTTATATTCGTTATCGCTATTATTCTTACTCGCCGTCGGATTATCCGCTGGCTTAATTTACAGCGAATTATCAAAATCAGAAAAGCGCAAACTCATCAATGTCGGATTATGGAGCGGGCTAGTTTTTGGGATTTTAGCAATCATTCAGCTCATCGTCGCCACTTTTGAGCCAACAGGATTTGGTACACTTTGCGCTGGCTGTAAAGCCGACGTTTTTGGATTTCCACGAATCAATTTATTCGCCGCCGAACCTCAGTTCTTTGCCAATTCTCTACTTCCAGCATTTTTCCTTGCACTCTTTCAATCAAAATCTCGCTTAGCCAAATTTAGCCTATTTTTCACAACTCTCGCCATATCTTTAACATTTTCCCGTGGCGGATTTTTGGCAATTTTTATCGCCATAATAGCCTTATTTATAATCGCTTTCGTAAAACGGATTGACATATCTTTTATTCGTAAAAAACTTCCAATCATCTTCGCTGGATTACTGTTTGGATTCATCTTATTATTCTCGTCAGCCAACATTAGATACGCCAATACGCCCTTCATCGCACACAATACCTTTGTTAGTATGGTCGATCAATTATCTCTCGGAAAAATTAAAATTCCACAAAAATCCATCGCCAAAAATCCGTCACCAAAACCTACCGAAAACATTCCACCAAGCAACAATTCTTTCCAACCCGCCGGTTTTGTTGAAGCTTCCGCCAATGACAGACTCAGCGCCAGTGACTTAGCCATAAAATCTTGGCTGTCATCACCACGAACGTTCTTCTTCGGCGTCGGACTCGGCAACCTAGGAAATTTCATCCAAAAACACCTTCATATAAACGTCCCAGCGGACCAAACGGTCTACGTTTTTTACATATTACTACTCAGTGGCTTAGGGATTATTGGGCTATTCGCCCTTCTAATTATCCCGTTGATAATCATATTTTTCGCCATAAAAAATATCCGTAAAATTAAAGCTCAATTTATCTTATTCTTGACCGTCGCGATATTCGTGCATTTCTGGTTTTTTGGCAGTTTTATAAATACGATTCATTGTTTTGCTATAATCGGCATATTTTTGTATAATTACCCCAGAGATTATGCGGAAAAAGTCTGATTTTTACTTCAAAATTGTTCTGGTCGTTCTTGATATCTTAGCTTTATTGAGCGCATTTACTATTGCCTATATTTTGCGAATTTCCCTGGATCCTAGGCCATTCCATATCAGTATCAACGCTATAGATTTTATCACTTCCATCTTTATGACGTTGCCATTATGGATCGTGATGTTCTATTTCTTTGGTTTATACGACCGAGAGGTTTACATACACCCATTACGAAACTTCGGACGAATACTTTTGGCGTCAATAACTGGAATTATGATTATGATTTCCGTGACGTTCTTCACCAATACTCCGTTATTCCCAGCCAAACTCGTCGCTGGTTATGCCACTGGAATTGGCTTTGTTTTACTAATGATTTTCCGCAGTGCTGCCAATATTGTTCGTCTGAAACTATTAAAACGCGGCTTGGGAGCTCGCCGTGTTATATTAATTGGCAATTGTGATTTAACTCACGTTTTGGCTGATTTCATAGAAACCAATCCGTTAACTGGCTTTAAGATTAGCGGAATCGTCGCGCAAACCCAGTTCATTCCTATTGAATTAAAAAAGCTTCGACGCTCGTCATTAGAATCGGCGCTCACCAGAGATAAAATTGACGTTATCATCCAAACCGACTCAAAAAACGTTAGCGAACATTATCAAATTGCCCAGAAACATTATCTGGATTTCTATCAAGCGCCGGAATTCGACGGAATTATGACCACCAAACACACTATTGATATCATCGACTCCGTGCCGCTAATTCACACTCATCCGACGCCGCTAATGGGCTATGGGCGAATTGTGAAGCGAATTATGGATATTGTAGGTGGGACAATTGGGATTATTATCGCCTCACCAATTATGCTTTTGGTGGCAATTGCCGTAAAAATCAGCGACCCAGCGGGACCAATTTTAATGCACGGCAAACAACAGAAACGCCTCACTCGCTACAATCGACCGTTTAAGGTCTACAAATTTCGCTCGCATTACGCAAAGTTTGATGGTAAAACCGACGAAGAAGTGTTTCGAATGGTTGGTAAGCCTGAGCTAATTGAAGAATACCGTAAAAACGGCGACAAACTTGATCATGATTTTCGCGTGACGCCAGTTGGTCGATTTATTCGCCGCTTCAGCCTTGATGAATTGCCACAATTATTCAACGTCGTTAAAGGAGATATCAGCCTAGTTGGACCGCGAGCGCTGGTGCCACACGAATTAAGTGCCTACGACAAAAAACACGTTTTATTAGCGGTCAAATCAGGACTCACTGGACTGGCTGTAGTGTCCGGCCGACGCAGCATCAGCTTTGAAGAACGGCGACGAATCGACTTATATTACGTCCAGAACTGGAGTCTCTGGCTGGATATTACGATTTTATTAAAAACCTGCTTGGTTATTTTCCAGAAAGATAATTAATGAGCAAGCCAAAAATTGCCATAGTTCACGATTGGATTTACGGCGGCGGAGCTGAAAAAGTCGTTTTGGAAATTCACAAATTGTACCCAGATGCGCCAATTTACACTTCTTTTTGTAGCGATGAATGGCGAGAAAGATTAGATAATAAAGTCGTTACTGGCTATTTACAGCGATGGCCGTTTTCAAAAATTCGACGATTATTGCCACTTCTTAGACAATGGTGGTTTGCCAAGCTTGATCTTAGCGAATTTGACATTATCATCTCAAGCTCAGGAAATGGCGAGGCAAAATTCGTCCGTAAATCCAGACCAGATCAACTTCATATCTGCTATTGTCACACACCGACGCATTTTTATTGGCGACATTATGACGAATATATCAAACGACCAAGTTTTCGCCCACAATGGCTGGCGCGCCTAGGCTTAAAAACCTTAGTCCGACCACTGAAAAAACGAGATTTTAACGCCGCTCAGCAAGTCGATGTTTTTATCGCCAACTCTACGGGAATTCAGGCTGATATTGAAGAGTTTTACCAGCGAAAAAGTACGGTTATTTTTCCGCCAATTGACGTGTCGAGCTTTTCACCGCTTGCCAAAAATCGCAAGCAAACGTCCATCCCCAAAAAACCTCGCTGTCTGATTTGGGGGAGAATTGTGCCGATGAAACGACTTGATGTCGCTATTAAGGCTTGTCAGAAACTTGGCTGGCAATTAGATATTATCGGAAAAGGTCCAGACGTTGACAACCTGAAGAATATCGCCGATAAACATACTAATTTCTTAGGATTTGTCGATAATACCACGCGAGAAAAATATATTAAAAAAGCAGATTTGTTTATTTTTTGTTCGCACGAAGATTTTGGAATTGCGCCGGTTGAAGCGTTGGCATCTGGTATTCCAGTGGTTGCGTATGAAGCTGGCGGCGCACTTGATTATATAAAACCTGAAAAAAACGGCTGGTTCTTTTCTGAGCAAACAGATTCTTCATTGATAGAAACCTTAGAGAAACTTCCAGGAAAAAAAGTTTCACCAACAAAAATATCAGCCACAGCCAACGAATTTTCAGCCGCAATTTTCCATAAAGCAATAAAAAATATAGTTGATAAATCATGGAAGGAACATTATCGTGAAAATCGTAATTGACGCCCGAACATTAAGGACTAGCACTGGTCGATACATCGAACGGCTGATTCATTATTTGCAGAAAATTGATAATAAAAACGATTATGTTATTCTGCTCAAGCCAAAGGATTTTGATGGTTGGCATCCTAGCAATCCGCGCTTTAAAAAAGTCATTTGCCCTTATAAAGAGTACACTTTCGCCGAGCAAATCGGCTTTAAAAAACAACTTGAAAGTCTTCATCCAGACTTAGTTCATTTTGCGATGGTTCAGCAGCCTGTTTGGTATAATTCCAGCCCAATTGTTACTACAATGCAAGATTTGACTACTGTTAGATTCAGAAATCCAGATAAAAATCCTGTCATTTTCTGGATTAAGCAACAAATTTACAAATGGGTCAATAAAAAAGTTGCGAAAAAATCTTCGCATATCATCACAATTTCTAATTTCGTAAAAAATGATTTGATTAAATTCACCGGCGTAAACCCAGAGAAAATTACTGTAACTTTGGAGTCTGCAGATGAATTACCAAAAGGTAACGAACCTGTTGACGAGTTGATTGGTAAAAAATTCATTATGTATATCGGTAGACCAACACCACATAAAAACCTTCGACGGCTAATTGACGCTTTTGCCTTGTTGCAGAAAAAATATCCAGATTTAACACTGGCTTTGGCTGGTAAAAAAGACAGTAATTACGCTCGCCACGAGACATATGTAAATGAGCGTGGAATTAAAAACGTCGTGTTTACCGGCTTTATATCAGACGAGCAATTGCGCTGGATGTACGAAAATACGGCAGTTTATTGCTTCCCTTCGCTCAGTGAAGGATTTGGTCTGCCGGGATTAGAGGCAATGCTACACGGAGCGCCAGTCGCTTCGAGCACAGCCACTTGCTTGCCAGAAACCCACGGCGATGCCGCTCACTATTTTGATCCTTTCAGCGTTGAGGATATAGCAAAATCAATTGACGACATCTTATCTGACGACAAATTACGCAATGAACTCATTAAAAAAGGCAAGAAACACGTTAAGACATTTTCATGGCAGCGCATGGCCGAGCAAACTTTGGCTGTGTATGAAAAATATGGTCGGAAAAGTTGAGATTAGCTTTCCTGTCCAGTAGCTTGATTAATTCGAGTAGACGAGTCTGCTTTATTTGAGCCGCCAACTCCATAGACCATTTTGATGTTGTACTTTTCGCAAACATCACGCTCTGGAACAACTTCCGGCGCCGATCTATCGCCACCATTTGCAAACACCAATTGACATCCCGGATATTGCCGAGCGATCATTTCTAAGGTTTCTGTAACCGGAGGATTCTCATCAATAGAAAGCATCACCTGATCCACGCCTTTTAATGCTCGCATTAAACGGAGTCGATTTTCTTCATTAAGGATAATTTTTCCTTTTTTTAGCAATTGTTGTTTGTCGTTATTCACCACTACAATCAAATAATCACCCATTTTTGCAGCTGCTTCAATCATATCTAAATGTCCACCGTGTAATGGATTAAAATAGCCGCTAACAATTACAACTTTCATAATATCCTCCTCTATAACTTCTCTATTATACCTGATATACTATACTTATGACAAAGATGCTAGTCACGGGAGGCGCGGGATTCATTGGCTCGAATTTTGTGCATTATACCGTAAAACATAAGCCAGAATATGAAGTCACTGTTATTGACAAATTAACCTACGCCGGAAATCGTGCTAATTTGGAAGCTGTAGCTGATCAAATTACATTCGTAGAAGGCGATATTTGTGACGCCGAATTAATAGACAAATTAGTCGCTGAAAATGACATAGTTGTACACTTCGCCGCCGAAAGTCACAATGATAATTCTTTACGTAATCCATGGCCATTTGTTGAAACAAATATAATTGGCACATATACCATCCTAGAGGCTATTCGAAAATATAATAAGAGACTACATCACATCTCAACTGATGAGGTTTTTGGTGATCTAGAGCTTGATGATCCAAATCGCTTTACAGAAGACACTCCATACAAGCCTTCCAGTCCCTACTCTAGTACTAAAGCTTCCAGCGACATGCTAGTTCGTGCCTGGATTCGTAGTTTTGGTATTAAAGCAACTATCTCAAACTGCTCTAATAACTATGGCCCATATCAGCACATTGAAAAGTTTATTCCGCGTCAGATTACCAATATTTTAAGTGACATCAAGCCGAAACTTTATGGTACCGGTGAACAAGTACGCGACTGGATTCATGTTGATGATCATAACTCAGCGGTTCATCTAATCCTAGAAAAAGGCGTTCTAGGGGAAACCTACATCATTGGCGCAGATAATGATCACGTTAATAATAAGATGGTGATTGAATTGATTTGTGATCTAATGGGTAAAGGTAAAGATTGGTACGAACATGTCAACGATCGTCCAGGTCATGATATGCGCTACGCAATGGATTCCAGCAAGTTACGCCGCGAGTTAGGATGGCAACCGCAATATACAGACAATAAAACAGGTATGCACGATGGATTAATGCAAACTATTAACTGGTACCGCGAGCACGAAGACTGGTGGCGCACCCAAAAAGACGCCGTTGAAGCAGCTTATGCAAAACAAGGACAATAATTATGTTTAACCCAACTAACTACAATGAGCTTACAGTTACTGAATCGTCAATTCCAGGGTTATTTGTTATTAAATTACCCGTACATGGCGATAATCGCGGCTGGTTCAAAGAGAATTATCAAAAAGAAAAAATGGAAGCCTTAGGTTTACCGTCGTTCAATATCGTACAAAACAATATCAGCTTCAATGACAAAACTGGCGCCACTCGTGGACTTCATGCTGAGCCTTGGAACAAATTCATTTCAACAGCCAATGGGCGTGTTTTTGGAGCTTGGTGTGACCTTCGTAAAGGAGATAGCTTCGGCCGAGTTTTCACGCACGAGATTAATCCGGGTACGGCAATTTTCGTTCCTAAGGGCGTAGCTAACGGCTATCAAACGCTTGACGATAATGTCGCCTACACATATCTAGTTGACGCTCATTGGTTCCCGGATGCTAAATATACTTTTGTTAATTTATTTGATCCAGAGCTAAAAATCAACTGGCCAATTGATAAGAATCAAGCAATTATTTCCGAAAAAGATGCCACACATCCACTATTAAGTAATGTAATTCCTATGGAGGTATAAAATTATGGACGATAATAAAATTTTCATTATTGGTGCTAACGGACAACTAGGATTAGCCCTACAAAGACAATACCCTAATGCCAAATCTGCTGACATTGATACTCTTGATATCACAGACTTAGAGTCAGTTGAGTCTTTCGACTGGTCCAACATTGATATTGTACTTAACGCTGCTGCCTTTACTAATGTCGATGGAGCAGAAACCGAAGAAGGTCGCGTAGCGTCTTGGAAGGTTAATGCATCTGCAGTATCTAACCTTACTCGAGTATGCCGAAAATATGATATGACAATGGTTCACATTTCCAGTGATTACGTATTCGACGGAACCCAAAAACCCCACACAGAGAACGAACCACTTAGCCCGCTTAGCGTCTATGGTCAGAGTAAGGCTGCGGGAGATCTATTAGTTGAGCAATTAGACCGCTTCTATCTACTTCGATCCACATGGGTAATCGGTGAAGGCAAAAATTTTGTCCGCACCATGCTAGGACTGGCGGAAAAAAACATCTCGCCAACCGTTGTTAATGACCAAATAGGTCGCTTAACGTTCACTAGTGAGCTAGTGCGTATTATAGATCATTTATTGTCAACTAAAGCTCCATTCGGAACTTACAATGCAACGAATGACGGACCGCTCGCTTCTTGGGCAGACATTACTAGAAAAATATTTGAATTATCTAATCATAAAGACTTAATCGTTTCTAATACAACTACCGCAGAATATTTTGCCAACAAGCCTGGAGTTGCGCCACGACCGCTCAATAGTGATATGAGCCTAGATAAACTACACTCTACAGGATTTCAAAGCCGTAACTGGGAGGAAGACCTAAGGCAATACATCTCAAATAACGCCTAAAAAATACAACCTCCATTAATATCAAAACCGTTTAACCTTGATACTGTCGAATCATAGATATATAATCATACAACACAAAGGAGAATATGATGAAGGGAATAATTTTAGCGGGTGGCTCGGGTACGCGTCTATGGCCAATTACAAAAGCCATAAGTAAACAGTTGATGCCCATTTATGATAAACCGATGATTTACTATCCGCTAACCACGTTAATGCAAGCAGGAATTCGTGATATTTTAATAATCACTACTCCAGACGATCAAAACGGCTTCAAGAAACTTCTTGGTGATGGCGCGCAGTGGGGCATAAATTTAGAATACGCTGTTCAACCTACACCAGACGGTCTAGCACAAGCTTTTATTATCGGCGAAAACTTTATCGGCAATGATAAAGTGGCATTAATACTTGGCGACAATATATTCTACGGAGCCGCCCTTGATAATTCACTACAAGAATGCACAGACCCCGACGGCGGCATTGTATTTGCATATAAAGTGCTTGATCCCGAACGCTATGGAGTGGTTGAATTTAACGAGAATAATCAAGCTGTTTCTATCGAGGAAAAACCAGCGCATCCAAAATCCAATTTTGCAGTGGTAGGTTTATATTTTTATGATAACGATGTAATAGATATTGCTAAAAATGTAAAGCCATCCGACCGAGGAGAACTGGAGATAACATCCGTAAACGCTGAATATCTACATCGCAAAAAACTCAAAGTGCAGACTTTAGATAACGGTGACGTATGGCTTGATACTGGCACGATAAATAGCCTAACCGATGCCGAAGATTTTGTACGTGTAATCCAAACAAGGACTGGACAAATAGTCGGATCACCCGAGGCAACCGCCTTTCAAAACGGTTGGATTTCCAGGGAGCAGTTAGAAATACTTGCCGAACCATTAAAAAAATCTGGATACGGCAAATATCTATAAACTCCTACAAACACTGACGACATCGTTCGTAGACAATCCGTCCACATTCACAACCACAACTCTGTCATAGCCGAGGGTGTTATATACAGTATTCTTAATTAAATCATCCTTGGTTAAAATAAGCCATTTTTATTCCACATTTTTATTATTATCCTTTGAAAAAATAAATAAATTAAAAACCAGAAAGTTCCAAATTGCAAATACTGCAGTCACTATAACTTTCGCCCATTGGATATCCAGTATGCTAGAGTTTACTAATGTAGCAATAATTACTGAAGTTGCCACCATATTGAAAATACTAAGTAGTGTATAGAAAATAATTTGCGACCTTAAAGAGAATCTATCATATTGACTATGATTAAAAACTTTCTTACGATTCACAGGAAAGTTAAAAACAAATCCCGACAAAAAGCCGATACCACTAGCCAAAAAAGCCGGCAAATGTATATTGTGATATAAAATATACGATATTGACGCGTCTATTAGCAGTGTAATACCGCCTACAACAAGAAATAAAAAGATTTTTAAAAATATACCATTTTTCATATTATCTTTATTAAGAATATCATATTCGTTCATAATGCATATACGATTGTAGTATAATTGATTATATGTACAGAAAACTAGAGACCGCAGTCGTTATACCTTGTTATAACGAAGAGAAAATGATTACTCAAACAATAAAGAAAATACCAGAATACATAGATCACATTATAGCCGTTAATGATGCTAGCACCGATAACACTATTGGAGTTTTGAACAAACTAAAAAAACAATACAGCAAGCTTATCATTGTTGACAATAAGGTAAATCAAGGCGTAGGAGGAGCTCTCATCGCTGGATATGATTATGCGATAAAAAATACTAAAGCAACAGCTATCGGTATAGTCGCAGGAGATGATCAGTTTGATTCATCATACCTAAAGGCAATGCTGGATGACTTCATAGATCAATCAGCAGACTACGTAAAAGCAAGCAGGTTTTTCCATCGAGAAGCCTTCAAAACTATGCCAAAATATCGCCAATTTGGAAATATATTCATATCTCTACTCACCAAATTTTCTACTGGGTATTATTCTATTACAGACATCACCAACGGGTGTGGTTGGCTACGTCGTGAAATAATCGAAAAAGTCGATTTTTCTATAGTAGAAAAGCGTTACGATTACGAAACTAGTATGTTGACTGCTCTGTCGATAGCTAACGCTAAAGTCATTGACCATGCTGTACCAGCACATTACGGCAACGAAAAATCAACTATCAAACTAATCCCGACAGCCTGGAGAAATCTAAAGGCTGTATGGAAAGGATTCTGGCGCAGAATTTATTATAAGTATGTACTATACGGTTTTCATCCCGTAGCGCTATTTCTATTCACAGGTATGTTTTTCTTAATAATATCGCTATTATTGGCTATATTTCTGTTATATGTTAAGTTATTCGCCCACCAATCACCAACCGCAGGCAGCGTAATGTTAGCTGTACTGCCGTTTATACTAGGAATACAGTTAACATTGACAGCCCTTACAATCGACGTATCCAACGAAAATAATAACTTTAAGAAATAGATTACCAGATTAAAGATTAATGTTAGCCACGTCACCAATACCGTCAACTAAATAGTCTGGCTCCATTGATTTCAAGAACTCCTTACTACGAATTCCACTCAAAAGAGCAATACTGGTCGCATTGAGCTGCTGAGCCGCAGCAACATCAGCTTCAGTATCTCCAACAATAATAGAGTCTTCGGGATTATCTATTGTTTGCTTAATTATATCTGCCTTTTTTAATAATGTGCCTTCTTTTGTGTCACTATGCCCTGATAAAATTTTCTCAAAAAAGCACCCAATTCCCAACTTTTCAATCTGCTTATCTAGAGCGTCTGAATTTCGCCTTAAGCTAAGTAAGTATAGCTTATTACCATTCGAGGATAGCTTTTTTAGCGTAGACAAACTATCTACGAAAAGCTCATCTCTATACAACTCTTCCAATGATTCTATGCGATCGATAAATAATTTGAGATAATCATCCCTATTATTTACCTCAAGTCCACTCATCGGCAATAATTCATTCCAGGAAATATTATCACGTTTCAATTCCCAATATTTCTTCCGATCAAGAGGTGTGCCGCCCATTTTTTCGACACACTTCTTATATACTCTATAATGGCGAGGAGCAATATCGACCAAAGTACCATCAAAATCTATAAATATATTTCTATTTGCAATCTTCATAGAGATCACCCATCTCCTTAATTTTATCTGGAAAGAACATTTTAGGATGATAATCAAGTAGACTCTCTGCCTTTGATATATCAATAACTATATCGCAACCACCGTTATCGGACATAATATTTATACTGCTACTCGATCGCATACTTTTAATAATTGACTCCGCTGTTTCTTTAATAGAGACTCCCCTACCCGTCCCAATATTGACCACTCCAGCGCCCGCCGAATTAACTGCACATATAATACTACTAGCTACATCGTCAATATGCACATAGTCGCGAAGAACTAGTGGACCATTGATAGTCAGATTATCTCCAGACTTAGCCGCTCTAATGAAATTAGGGATAGCTCTAGCAATTGGGTCATATCCGCCATACATTATTGAAAATCGCAGAATAGTAAGCTCTTTGTTATTTTTTTGCGCAAATGATTGAGCAATTACTTCGCTAGCTATCTTAGTGGAACTATAGTATGAACTACCGGACACGACATTATCTTCCGTAATCGGACCACTAATTTTTGTTTTATCATAAGCTTCTACAGTACTGCCGATAACAATCTTTTTTGCCTTTTTACCAAAATACGTTAGAAGATTAATAGTCCCATCTATATTACCTTCTTTGCACTTCTCTAAACTGTCTTCGATAGATTTTTTTGGTACAAAAGCCGCCAAATGAACTATAACGTCAAACTCTTTATCAGCCAATACGTCAGCAGCTATCTTTGAGCTCTCCTTACTAGACAAGTCGCATTCAACCCACTTAACATAATCGTAGTCAATATTAGATCTACCTAAACAAATTATCTCCCAGCTGGCAGGCGCCATTTCCAAAAAACGCCTGCCAACAAAACCAGATGCGCCAGTAACGAGAATCTTCACCTATGATATTTCCTTAAGGATACGATCACGCTGAGCAACACTCTCTTCTATAACTCCCATATCTGACAAAACTGGTCGGAAATCCATTCCTCGAATCCATACTAGACCATCTGGTAGAGGATTGGTATTGTTATCAATCGCGGGAATCTCTTCACCATAGCCAAGCTTAACAAACATTTCAGGCATATTAAGACCCGCTTGTGTAAAGAATTCGTGAGTCGTAAAGAATCGTCCAATATTAATTTCTGTTGGATTTGGTACACCATTTTTGTCGTAAGCCATATCCACACCAAATAGACCATCTGGCCTACTATCAACAGCCAACACAGCCCTACGAGCAATATCATCAAGTTCGGCATCCGAATAAGTTAATCCCGTTCCAGTAGCGCCGGTGACACCTGATGGAGAAATTTTTGACAACTCCCAATATAAGCGCTTGCGTCCTTGAGCAACAACTAACTCGCCATCTTTCCATAACGACATCCAAGTAACCGTCTCTGGCTCAAGCAATTCTGATACTGTAAAATTACCAGACCACGAGCCATTTTTCTCTTGGAAATCTAACCAGTTCTTAGCAGTCTTAACATCGTGAACTGGAAGAGATCCACGACCGCCGGCTCCTGATATTGCGCGAATCCACATAGACCCACCCATCTCCTCTAATAGAGCATCTAAATCAGTATCTTTACCTTCAATTAGTTTAGTTTTAGGAACTTTAATACCGGCCTTTTCCCATAGTTTAAACGACTCAAACTTATCTTGAAGTATCTTAACGGTTTCTTTGGCTGGAAAGAATGTTTTGGCTTTAATTTTCTCTCGATTCTCGCTCAAAAACCCAACCTCAACATCGTTTTGAGCGTGTACAAACTCAATATTTTCCTTCTCTATAATGTAATTCAAAAAATCAATGTACTTTGGGTCGTTTGCCAACGGTGCTAGATATTTAACATCAACTTCAGCACGCTGTAAATAATATTTATCAGCATCTGTGCCAACAATGTAATATTCTTCATCCGCAGCTCTAAGGGATCGAATAAAGTTTGCAGAAGGCGATCCACCAGCACCTGTTACTAAAATTCTTTTCATATTATCCTCCTATTTAACGTCAAAAGGCGCAACAGCCTCTAATGATATTTTTAACGCTTCGCGCGCATCTACCGGATCAACAATTGATGCCGTCCTGCCCATAGATTTAGCCATAAAAGCTTTCAATTCAGCGGCTAAAGGCTCTTCAAAATCAACTTTTATTACGCGCTTTTCTGGATCACCAACCTGCAAAACAAATTCAGTAAATCCATCTTTCTGAATCTCTTTCATATTATGTTTATAATATGTAAGTTCCTGTGTTATATAATTAGCCTCTAGATAACCTAACGATCCAGTCAGTGCAATGGTACGAATTTTTACTGGAGTCAGCCAATTAGCCTGAATAAATCCTGATGCTCTACCATAATCCATTAATATTTCTGCTGAATCAATTTTTTTACTATGACGGGTACGCGATCCATGGCTATGAATAGCTTTAGGTTTTTGTCCTAATAGATAATTAACTATGTCAACGTCATGAACTGCAAGATCAATAATCACATCCGTTTTTGGCTCAACAGCAGGAAAACCACCAACACGCTTACATACTACCGATGTTATGTCACCTATAGCATTGTCATCGATCATCTGCTTCAGCTTCTTAATGACTGGATTAAACCTCTCTATATGACCAACTGTAAACGTAACTCCATTTTCCTCAGCACAAGCAATTAGCTTATCAGCCTCTTCCACCGAAGATGCAATTGGTTTTTCAAGCATACAATTAATACCTCGAGACATCACCTCAGTTGCAACTTCAAGATGAAATGGAGTAGGCACAACCACAGACACGGCATCTGGATGAACTTTCTCAAGCATTTCCTTGTAATCAGTAAAGAATTTTGTTTTATATTCGTCAGCTAACGATTTTGCGGCTGGATTAACGTCTGCTATTGCCACTAGCTCAGATTCTGGAAGCATGAAATAATTACGCACATGATTGCGCCCCATATTTCCAGTACCAATGACAGCAACCCTTATTTTACCTTCTTTATTATTAGTCATTTACGGCTTCCTTAATTGCGCTAGCAATTACTTCAATATCAGCATCTGTAACTTTTGGATGAACAGGCAAAGACACAACTCTTGCAGCCAAATCTTCGGCAACAGGAAAATCTCCCACTTTATATCCAAGTTTTGAAATATGTGGATATACGTGCAACGGTTTTGGATAATAAACTCCAGCACCAACTCCTTTTTCTCTTAATTTAGCTATAAAATCATCTCTTCGTATACTCTTATCTAGTAAAATAGTATATTGGTGATATACATGATTTCTATTGCTTGCAATCTTCGGTAAGACTATCTTTTCAATTCCAGACAACGCTTCATTTAACATATTAGCGTTATGTTGTCGCCTATTCGTAAAGCCTTCTACTTTCTTTAATTGCTCAACGGCGATAGCACCGTGCAAGTCTGACATACGATAGTTATATCCCAAATCAGCATACTCGTAAGATGAAGTCATTCCGTGCTGCCTGAATGAGCGAATAGCAGCCGCAGCATCATCGCTATTAGTGGTAACAACGCCACCCTCACCACACATAATATTCTTTGTAGCATACAGTGAAAAACATCCAAAATCGCCCAAGGCACCAGTTTTCACACCATCATATTCTGCACCAATCGCCTGACATGCATCTTCAATAATTTTGAGTTCGTGCTTATCTGCAATTTCTCGCAACTCCTTCCAATCGCAAGGTTGACCATACAAATCAACTGGAATTATAGCCTTAGTCTTGTCCGTAATAGCTGCTTCTATTTTTGAAACATCGATATTAAATGTTTCCTCATCTATGTCTACAAGAACTGGTCGAGCACCCAACATTAGTATAGGGTTGATCGTAGCAATAAAGCTATATGGCGTAGTGATGACTTCATCACCTTCACCAACTCCTGCAGCATATAAAGCACAGTGAATAGCAGCCGTGCCGCTATTTACAGCTAAAGCATGTTTCACTCCACAATATTTAGCCCAACTCTCTTCAAGTTCAGCGACTTTCGGACCCTGAGCCAGCATACCTGACTCTATAACTTCATTTACTGCCCGACGCTCTTCTTCCTCTATAACGGGTGATGCAATATTTATCATTACGTAGCCTCCTTATACTCTTACTACCTTCAACAATTATAGCACATTACTCATTTTTTATTTTTCGTTTTTTAGTCTTGTTCTCAAAAAAAACACAATCTTTATACTTGCTATTTTTACTGTATACTAATAAATGTTATGCAAGTTCTACGTTCTATTTTTACAAAATTAAAAGACGATTCGTATAAAAAATGGATTTTCCCGTCTACTATTATCTTTTGTCTAATTTTTGCGACAGGATTTAAGATATCTGGATCTTCATTTGGCTTATATTATGACTCTTTCCTTAATGGCAAATCATCTAATCTAATATCAGGCGAAGCTCGACATATTCGCAGCGACGAGTGGCTAGTCGTTACACAATTCACAATTGCACAAAAAGAAGCTGGATATCCACTAATAAACAAGAACTTTGGCAATTCTGGCAAGAATATGAGCCTTGTGTCCGATGCTCCATATAAAGAATGGTCAACAGTATTCCGACCTCAAAATCTTGCCTTTTTAATAGTTCCTTTCGAGTTTGCTTTTGCCTTTAAGTGGTGGCTATTATTGGCGTCATTACTATTAAGTATATACTTTCTATCGTTAAAATTTCTTCCCAATAAATACGCGCTGTCAGGATCTATCGCTATCATAGGCTCTTTCACTCCTTTTATATTCTGGTGGTATCAAACCATTACCATAATGAGTATCGTCTGGGGAATTATCATACTGCTATTAATAATGAAATTAATAGAAAATAAATCTTTGTCTTTTTTAAAGAGATATAAACATGGTGATATAATATCGAATCTCACACTATCTCTTTTATTAACCTATTCAATGATAAGCTTCGCCCTACTATTGTATCCAGCCTTTCAGATACTTGTTGTCATCACTGTATTTCTAGTGGCGATTGGCTATTATATAAATACTTGGAAAAAAGCACCCAAAAAAGTGCGAAAAATACTATATGTAAATACGGCATTCATAGTAGGGTCTGCCCTAGCAGCGATCGGCATAGTTGGTATATTTTTAATCACCAGAATAGATGCCGTACAAGCCATTTCTGGTACAGATTATCCCGGGGCACGATTCGTACATTCGGGAGCTCCATCACAGGCTGATCTAATCGGTCTCACTGGCTATAGTCAATACCGACTTATGGATGACGCATCCATCTCATCGATAGATCCAAGTAAAGGATCCATTAATCAAAGTGAAATGTCTGCATTTATCATTATGCCTTTTGCATTTATCATTCCCATACTGTTTATTTTATATAGCAAATGGCGTAAAAATAAAACTATAGATTGGGTTGGAGTTGCTATTTTTGTCTCCTGCTTAATATTCATATCTCATTTATTTATTCCAGGATTCTCTTCAATAGCAAAACCTCTCATGATGCATCTCGTACCGATAACAAGATTGCAGCTTGGATTAGGTTTTATAGGAATCTTTTCATTAATATACACGCTTGCCAATACTATAAAATTTTCATCACAATATCGCTATTTACCATATCTATATTCGACAATGGTGATTATTATTTATGTCTGCACCATCGTATACGTCGTAAAGTTCAATCGTAACTTTGCTGGGGATCTTCGCGTATTATTATTAGCCGCAATAAGCCTTTCTGGTGGACTAGCCCTTATATTTATAAAAAAGGAAAAACTCGGACTGTTAGTGCTTTCTTCTTTATGTATAATGTCAACAATAACTATACAGCCGTTATATAGAGGTCTAGGAAGCGGATATAACGATAATATTATAATCAAAAAGATTATCTCCACCTCGTCTAGTGACGACACATGGGGATTGTCTGGCACAAGCGTGCTAGAAAATTTCCCTCAAATGGCAAATAGAAAATCAATTACGGGAGTCAATACTTACCCTGATAAAGATTTCTGGTCAAAAGTATCAAAAGATAGGACAATTTATAACAGGTATGCACATATACTTCTATCTGATACCATAGATAAAGATCTCGTACTTATTCAGCCGGACGTATTTATTGCAAAATTGAGTTGTAGTAATCATATAGGAAAATCTGTTACTCGTGTGTTATCTACGACGCCACTACAGCTACCTTGCTATGAACTAATCGATAAAGTCACTGTACATAATGGAGATATTTTATTCTATAAAAGAACTTTTTAAAGCTTTACCGTTTTATCTATATCTGCTATAGTAGTGTTGATTAGGTAACAATTATGAAAATACAGAAAAAACAAAATAAAAAAAATAAAGTATTGATTCTGATAGCTATTATACTATTGTCTATAACAGGCTATGGCTTAATTTCCTATAAATTTAAGTTCTGGCCCTTCATCCAGAATCAATTTAACACGGTCACCGAGGAACAGAAAACAGCTGGTCAAGACATAAAAAAAAGATCATTAAATGACGCATCCAATAAGTCAGGAAAAGAGTCATCAGGTCAAAAATCTAAAACACTACAAGGAAGCGACCCTTCGCCAGAACCGACTCCATCATCCAACGGAAAAAAACCAACAGTTGGAGTAAGTATAACAACTACAACAGTCGATAAAGATTCAAACACTCTTTATATCCGTAGTTTGATCCAAACTATATCATCAAGCGGAAGATGTACGTTATCAATGCATAATACTAGCGGACAAACGTATTCCAATAGCGTAGAGTTGCAAGCTGGACCAAGTACGTCTAGCTGCAAAGGATTTAACGTTCCATTGTCTCAATTGTCACCTGGAAAATGGACAATAAACATTCACTATGAAGACAACAACGTGACTGGAGATACTGAAGGAGAAATAACTATATGAAGAAATTAATATTAAAATTAGGCATACTTACGTCAATATGCTTAGGGGTGATATTATCCTCTACGCCAGCATCTGCAGTATTAAATGATTTTGACCCAGGCAATATTATGGATGATGCCGTAGCAACAAATTACGGATCCATGAGTGCGAGCCAAATTCAGTCATTTTTAAATAGTAAAGTTCCCCAATGTGATACAAATGGCGCCAAACCAGCCAGTGAATTTGGAAGACCTGATATAACTCGCGCTCAGTATGCCGCATCGAAAGGGTGGCATAATCCTCCATATACCTGTCTCCGTGATTATAAAACAAAAGATGGAAGAAGCGCTGCTCAATTAATCTTTGATATCTCTCAAAAATATCATGTAAACCCACAGCTTTTAATAGTTTTGCTCCAAAAAGAGCAAGCCCTAGTTACTGACACGTGGCCAACTCGTGGGCAGTTCAAAAGCGCAACTGGCTATGGATGTCCAGACACCGCCGCGTGTGATAGTAAATATTTTGGTCTAGAAAACCAGCTAGAATGGGCAGCGAAACACTTTCACTACATAATAACACGTAATCCTAATTGGTTTTCACCATATACAACAGGCATAAATTTCGTTCAATGGAGTCCAAATGCTGCTTGCGGAGGATCTAATGTAAATATTCAGAATTGGACAACCGCCGCTCTTTATAGCTATACACCATATCAACCAAATGCCGCTGCTATGTCATCTGGGTATGGCGTAGGTGATGGGTGTAGCGCCTATGGTAATCGTAACTTTTATAATTACTTTACAGACTGGTTTGGAGATACAAGATCAAGCAGTTCATTCTCTTGTAAAAACGGACAGAATATACCTAACATAGAAACTGGTGCTAGAATTATACCAACTAGGATAAATGGAAATAATGACACCTTAACTATATCCGTCCCTAATAATACCGGCAGTAAATGTGCCGAAATGCATACATGGGCCAATAGTAACTTACAGACATGGTCTCAGCATACAGCGACAAATTCATACACCTTTAATCAGCAGTACAGCAAGGTTATATCAAGGAAGGTTAATAGCAAAAATACCGTATTAACAAAGGTTGACTACAATGGAACTGCAAGTGGTAGAGTAGAGTTTCATACGTGGACTCAAGATGGATTGCGTTGGCTAGCTCACACTGCAACATCTGCCGGACCTATTGATCCGCTATTTTCTGAAGTTATAACAGCAGATACTGATGGCGATGGTAATGACGAATATTATCTGATTAATTATGAGCAGACTAATTCTGGCATGATTGAAGTGCATGGTTGGAATAATAATGGAACTAGTTGGTTTAGACACACAGCAACAAGCCACCCTTCAGCTAGCATGAACACAGGAAGAGTTATTGCGGCAGATCTTGATGGAGATAAAAAAGATGAATTCATATATGTTAAATACGACAATACTACGAGCGGCCTTATCGAATTTCACGTGTGGGATTCTTCATTAAAAAACTGGGTACGTCACACCGCAAGCAATTACCCAGAATCTGGCTACGTAATAGGATCAAATGACATAGTAGCAGCCGACTTGCAAGGAAGAGGAAAAGACACCATCTATTATGTCAAATACAGAGGTACAACCAATAACACTGTCGAAGTACATGGATGGGGCGACGGTCAACAATCATGGGCTAGCCACATATCTACATCATCAGGAATATACTAAGTATAATAACTCGTATATCTTTACACCGTAAATATTATAAATAACCGCGATAGTAAGTTATACTGTCGCGGTTATTTAATAATTAATAGTCAACTTTATTCGGGTAACCTATAGCCCGGACCAAATTGCTCAAAATTATCATTATAGAATGGATCCCTCTTCAAGTATTCACCCCATCTCTTACGCATCTCTTTTTGAGCACTCTCCAGTTCGCTGGTATCTCTCTCACTCGTGTTTATGCGACCAACACTCTTAGACTCATAATGGAATAACTCCGCGTATGGAGTGTAGACATTATAATAGCCTTCTTTGCGTAATTTAAGGTTAAGATCTACATCGTTATACGTTATACGAAGTTTATTATCAAACCCGCCCACCTTGTTGAACTTATCACGACTAATCATACAACAAGCACCAGTTACTGCCGATACATTACGAATATTGGCGGTATAAATATACGTAAATATATCTGTACGCTCATCTTGACCATAAAACGGATGGAATGCGATATCTCTTTCAGATAAGACTATTCCAGCATGCTGTATTGTCTTATCCTCAAATATAAGCTTAGGTCCAACCATCCCTATTTCTGGACGCTGAGCATGCTCAAGCAATGACTGAATCCAGTCGTGAGTAATAACCTCCGTGTCATTATTAAGGAATAGCAGATATTCTCCACTAGAATTATTTGCACCATAGTTACATGCATCTGAAAAATTGAATTTCTTCTTGTATTTAATAACATGCACATTGCCATTATTATCTATCAATTTTTCATAAAAATCATTTACTCGATAATCTGTAGATCCCGTATCTACAATTATTATTTCAAAATATGGATACGAAGTATTTTCAATAATTGAATCTATGCATTTTTTTATATATCTAAAATTATCCTTGGTTGGTATGATAATTGACACCAACGGGTTTGTCGGAATTACATATTTTTTACGCCAAAATCCTAACGCAACATGAGAATCTATATAAGCATTCTCTCCTCTTTGTCTCACACTGCTACGAAGGACATTCTTTTGATTTATATAAGCATATGGTTTACTATCAGCATTCATCGCAGTAGATGTCTCAGATTTACGCCAATGATATAAAATTTTCGGAATATGATAAATATTATTAGTTTTAGCAGAAATCTTCAAAAATAAATCCCAATCTTGCGCGCCATGTGTTCCGACAGTAAATCCATTAACACCTCTAATTATATCTGCCTTTATGGTAGCAAAATGCGTTACCATGTTGCATGAATTCATAAAATCAGGACTCCAGTCAGGTTTAAAAAATGGTTCTATATGAATACCGCCACTATCGATCTTGTCTTCATCTGTATAAATAAGATCTACGTCAGGATTTTTATTTATAACACCAACCACTTCAAACAAGGCGTTGGGAGGTAAAATGTCATCATGATCGAGTAATGATATATAGTCACCCTTGGCCATTGAAAGAGCTGTATTAGATGACTTTGATATATGACCATTTTCTTTACGAAATGTAGCCTTAATATTATTATACTTTTCTACATATTCATTTATAACACTCTTTGTTTGATCGCTAGTAGAATTATCATCAGAAATGCACAACTCCCAGTTGTCGTAACTCTGAGATAGAACAGAATCAATACAGCTGCGCAGATATACTGGATTTGTATTATATGTCGGCAACAAAATACTAATCAATGGACGTTGCTTAAATTCCTTGGAATATTTTCTTTGTAACTTAAGTTGCTCATCGGTGACTTTATGCTTATCAAACCATTCAATATAATCTTCATATCGTTTCTTATTAATAAATCTACGATCGCGAAACAACCTTACTTGTTCACTACCGTATGACGGATGAAATGTTGCTCTAACAACAAATTTAGCACTCTTTATAATCTTATTTTTCATCTGATTTTATCCCCTCTTTTTTACACTCCACTTTCCCATTATTCTCATTGGACCATCACGAAAATCATCTTTACCTGTAATAATAAACGAAAATGCTCGTGGCAAATGTTTAATTATGCCATCATCAGCCCTGCGGTGTAATGACATATGAATATCATATTTTCCAGGATTAAAGCCGTCTAAACTCTGATTGAAATTAATCCTCCTATTGTTTTGTATAAAGTCACTAGGAGTGTCTCTACAGTTGCGATCAGCAAATACAAACCCTCCGTATACAAAGGATATATTCACAAAAACATCTTCAGTAATACCGTCTACAGTCACACCAATATCAATCGAGTCTTCTTGTATAAAATTTTTTTTACTAGGTATATCAACAGACATACTAACTGAATCGTCATGAGATTCTTCTTCTGCACTAGTAACCACATCCATATTAACCTCCGTATATATATCGGCAATTTCCTGAGGCGATCCAATATGTTTTATCGTTCCATTTTCTATATACATGGCTCTCGAGCAAAATCTGCGCACAGCATTCATATCATGCGTCACAAAAACCACAGTCTGATTACTACGTTTAACTTTTTCAAAATAATCAAAACATTTCTGCTGAAAAGCCGCGTCTCCGACAGCCAACACTTCATCAAGCATTAAAATATCGCCACGAGCTTTAATAGCTACAGAGAAAGCTAACCTAACCTGCATCCCTGATGAGTAATTCTTAAGCTTCTCTTCCATAAAATCTGCCAACTCAGAGAATTCAACAATATCATCATACATCAGCTCCATCTCTTTATGGCTAAATCCCAGTAAAGCTCCATTTAAAAATACATTTTCTCTACCTGTTAATTCTGGATTAAAACCAACACCCAACTCGATAAACGGGACAAGAGATCCATTTACTCGCACTGAGCCCTTCGTCGGAGAATAGATTTGAGCTATAGACTTCAATAGAGTACTCTTACCTGAACCATTTTTACCCACTATTCCAAAAAATTCACCTTTTTTAATATCAAAAGATATATTTTTTAATGGCGTAAATTCCCTGTAGCCTTTTTTGCCTTTAATATAATTAATAGTCTTCTGTTTAATCCCGTTGCTAGACTCTGTTGGTATCTTAAAAGTCTTAGTAAGAGAGTTAACCTCTATAACTACATCCTTCATATATCTTAAATCTCCTCCGCAAATGTCTTTGACTGCTTCTTAAAATACCAAACCGCAAACAGAACCACTATAGCTATAGCTAAAAACGGCACAGACATCATTAGCGGGCTTAATCTATTCCACATAATCATCGTATCTTTAGTTATAAGCACATATCTACTATCTTGAATAATTTGTGCAACAGGATTAAGAAACAACAGATCAACAGCAAAATTGCTCTTCTGTGAAACCATCTGCATTGGATAAATAACAGGGGTGGCATAAAATGCAGCCTGAGTAAATACCTCCCATAGGTATCCAGTATCTCGCGACTTAACATTAAGAGCGGACAAGAAAAAAGCCACCCCTAAAGCAAATATATACAGTTCAATTATTAGTGGTACGATTAATAGCGACATCCATGATAATTGAACTCCATTTACTAACACAAATAAAAGCACCACTATCATATTAAATAGTAAATTTATCAATGATGATACAGTGCCAGAAATTACAACAATATACTTAGGAAAATTAATCTTTCTGAGTAGGTCACCTCGACCTACTATAGAGTTTAGACCTTGATTAGTTGCTTCTACGAAGAAGTTCCATAAAATTATCCCCAGCAATAAATACACTGGAAAATGTTCTATATTCCTTCCTACTCCTAAAAATTTATCAAAAACTACATACAATATCGAAAATAGAAAAAGCGGCTTAAGAACACTCCATACATATCCGAGAGCAGAACCCTGATATCTCAATTTAAAATCCGTAATAACTAATTCCCTTAAGAGAATCCTGTTTTTCCTATTAAAAACTTCTAGCCACTTCATAATATACATCACCTATTATACAATACAAAAAGAACATTATGAATAGACTTGCAATTATAGTTCTTAATTGGAACGGATCCGACGACGCCATAGAATGTGTTGATTCATTAATAAAACAAACCTTAAAACCTACTATTGTTATAGTAGATAATAATAGTAGTGACAATTCTGTTACTGTATTTGAAGAATATATATCATCACATAAAAAAGAAAAGATCGTTTTACTCAAAAACTCAGACAATCTAGGATTTGCAGGAGGAATTAATACAGGATTAATCTACGCCCTAAAAAACAACTTTGAATATATTGGAGTACTTAATCCGGACGCGATCGCTGATAGAAACTGGTGTGAAGCTCTCATTTATCAATTATCAAAATACCCAGAATGCGGAATTGCGACTGGAATCTTACAAAGACGCAATAGCAAGACTCTCGACACAACTGGAGATTTTTACACAACGTGGGGACTTCCTGGACCAAGAAACCGTGATGAATTGATAAAAAACGCACCAACTAAGCCTGGAGAAGTATTTGGTGCGACTGGCGGCGGGGCTATTTATCGTGCAAAAATCTTTGATGATATAGATATGTTTGATGAAGATTTCTTCATGTATTATGAAGATGTCGACTTAAGCTTCCGAGTACAATTAGCCGGCTGGAAAATTCGCTTCACGCCCAAGGCTATCGCTTATCATAAAGTCGGCGCTAGTAGTAAAAAAGTTCCCGGATTAGCTGTTTATAATACTTTCAAAAACTTACCATTAGTCTTCATTAAAAATGTTCCGGGTAAACTATTTTGGTATATTGGTGTACGATTCTTGCTGACATATTGGTTGATTTTTGCCAGCGCAATTCGTCACGGCAACGGTTGGCCCGCATTCAAGGGTGCTTTAGCATCAATTATTCACAAACCAGCAGCTTATAAAAAACGTTTTTATATCCAAAAAAATCGTAAGGTTTCTGTCGACTATATTCGTAATATTATCCACGATGGACCGCTACCAAATCAAACTGGATTATTAAAATTTAAGCATTTTTTCAGAATAAAATAATATATTAATACTATGAAAACCATCACTCTCCTCATTCCCGTCTACAATGAAGAATCTGTTTTACCGCAATTATTTAAGCGCTTGGACGAATTTACAAAAAACACACCCAATTATCAATTCGAATTTCTCTTCATAAACGACGGCAGCACCGATAAGTCTTTTTCAATCATAGCCGAGCAATCAAAAAAAGATTCTCGAATTAGCTATATAAATCTATCACGAAACTTCGGCAAGGAAATTGCGATGATAGCTGGAATTGACCACGTAAAAAGTGACGCTCTGGTGATTATTGATGCAGATTTGCAAGACCCGCCGGAGCTCATTCAGGAAATGATTTCGTATTGGGAAGATGGTTACGATGACGTTTATGCTCGCCGCAATAATCGACAAGGCGAAACCTGGCTGAAGAAAAAAACCAGCCAATGGTATTACAGAATATTGCAGAAATCGACCAACATCCCCATTCAGGTCGACACTGGAGATTTTCGCTTACTGGATCGCCGATGCATTGAGGCTTTGCAAAAATTCCGCGAATCTCAGCGCAACACAAAAGCGATTTTCAGCTGGATTGGCTATAAGAAAAAAGAAATATTTTATAATCGCGATCCCAGGTTAGCTGGTCAAACCAAGTGGAATTACCGAAAACTACTCAACTTAGCAATCGACGGGATCACCAGCTTTACTACCGCACCACTACGCATGGCAACTATTTTTGGATTCATTATTTCGTTTATTGCTTTTGTCTGGATTATTTATCTTTTAGTTCGTCCTTTGTTCGGAGTTTCCACCGGAGCTGGCTATTCTTCCTTAATGGCAGTCATCCTGTTTCTCGGAGGAGTTCAGTTATTATCCCTAGGTATAATTGGTGAATATGTAGGACGAATATTTATTGAAACAAAAAACAGACCATTATATTTAATAGAGGAGTATCATGCAAGAAATATTAAAAAAGCACGCCAATAAATTAAGATTTCTTATCGTTGGCGGTACTAATACAATACTAGATTTTGGCATACTTTTTAGTCTAACAATCTTCTTAAATGTCCCAAAAGAGTTTGCTAATTTTATATCAACATTCGTTGCCTTTTTGTTCTCATTTTTTGCAAATAAAAAATATACTTTCAAGTCAACATCCCAAAACTTGAAAAAACAATTTCTTTTATTTGCCGCAGTCACGCTATTCGGTTTATGGGTAATTCAGACAATTATTATCGCTATTATCACACCGATATTTATAAACTTTGGATTAAATAAATCACTAGCTCTATTAATCAGCAAACTAGCCGCCACAGTAGTCAGCCTCGTCTGGAATTACGTTCTATACTCCAGGATAGTCTTTAAAGATGCTAAGAACTCTTCTGACTAATAATCAGCCGTCGTTCGCGGCCTTCACCTTCAGAATGCGTATCAATATCGCTATATTCACCAGCCAAGTGATGCACTGTCCAGCGATCGGCGGCATTCAAGTCTACCACCTTTGATTCACCAGTTCGTCGAACTTCCTCAATCCAGCCGCGCGCCTTTTCGGCAATTTTTTCAGCGTGTTGTTTTTTATAGTCCGCAATATCCAAATTCACCCGAACAGTTGACGCTTCTTTATGGCGAAGTGCCGTCGACAAAAGATTCTGAATACTACGCAACGTTTCCGCATTTCTGCCGATTAAAATGCTACTTCGCTCGCTATGTGGAATTGAAGCTACAACAATTCCATCTTCGATTTTTACTGAAACTTCTAGATTCAAGTCAAAGAATGTTAGCAAATCCTCTAAATATTTTTTTACAAATTCAACCGTTTCAATTTGGTCCATAAATCCTCCTTAATCCTTAGCCTTGATCCGAGTTATCCTAGCCTCTGTAGCCTTTTTAACACGTTTATCGATTTTTGTCGATGCTTTAGATTTTTGGGATGATTTTTTATCTGCAATTTCTTGCATTTCTTTAGAGTCTTGCTTGAAAATGATATAGTTCTGAAGATATCCCACGGCACTAGCTGTTGTCAAATAAAGCGCCAAAGCCGCCGGCAAATACACAATCACAAAGAACATCATTACTGGCATAAATTTCATCATTTTTCGTGTCATAATAGCATTTACTTCTGCCTGATCTGCCTCTTTTCCATCGCCAGCCTCAGCTAAAATGTCACGCAACTTACGATTGCTATCGGATTGGGGCGACAATTGTTTTGAAGTTAAATATTGCAAATATGCCGCGACTGCCGCCAAAATAACCAAGCCAACAACAATTCCATTCTTTGATATTGCGTGTTGCGTTAAATCTATAATTCCCAGGAAATTCTGATTAAATTGATCCGGATTATTCACCAAATTATTAGCGACCGGCAGATTTTTCATAAAATCATAAACATATTTTCCCAGATCAGCGCGACTAGAGACAAAAATCTGCACCACTCGATACATCGCAATCAAAATTGGCAGCTGAATAATCATAACGCCAATTGAGCCAAAGGCACTGACGTTGTGTTTTTTATAAAGCTCCACCATCGCTAAGTTGCGCATTTGTGGATTTTTCGCGTACTGTTTTTTAATCTTCACCAACTCTGGCTGCATTTTACGCATCGCCTTTGCCTGATGAAGTTGCTTCTTAATTAACGGCCAAAGCAAGAGTCTTACAATGATTGTAAAGATAATGACACTAACACCAAAATCCGGAATCAGACTATAAATAGCCATTAGTAAATTTAAAATCGGTCGAACAATAAACTCATCAAAAAAACTCATGTCTTAATTATAGCAAAAAAGCGCCTATTTATACAGTTGAGCTTGAGAGAAAAGATTCTTTATCGTCTGCTTCAGGTCTTTATATGGCATCGATAAAACTTCCGCCGAAAATATAATAACAGCCACATCTTGGTCATTTTTCATATTAGGAAGTTCCAAGCGAATAATTTCATAAACACGTCGACGTATACGATTCCGACGTACTGCTGATTTTAGAACTTTTTTACTAACAACAACCGCAAACCTGCTGTGATTTCGATACGGATTTTTCACATATTTTATCGTGGCTATAGACGAACGAACCGCTTGTCCATTTTTATAGACAAACTTAAGACTGCCATGACCATGAAACCGATTACATTGTTGTAACATATTTTACAATTATATCAAAAAATCCCGCCTTCATCGACGGGATAATTTTTAGCTATCAATTAAATAGCAATTTTAGCGCGGCCCTTTAGGCGGCGGCGCTTCAAAACCATTCTACCAGCCTTGGCAGAAACTCGTGCCCTAAAACCGTGCGTCTTTGCGCGGTGTCGGGTGTGTGGTTGAAATGTTCGCTTTGGCATATCAATGAATAGTATATATTCTTTCAGTACTTTTTGCAAGTCGACAATAACTTTTCCACTATCGACGTATATTTTTCCACAGTTTTAACAGATGAGAATTTTAATTGTGGAAAACTCCACCCCTGTTTTGAATAGTAACCTTTCTACTCCGTTTATACTTGTGGAAAACTCCCCTTATTTGCTATAGTAAAGATAGTTAACAGGATTTGAGGGAGTAATTTTCGTGGATAGTCATGCGGTTTGGCAGGGTGTTTTAGGTGAGATTGAAGTAACTGTATCGTCTTCGTCGTTTACTGCGTGGTTCAAAAATACCAAATTGGAAATAATCTCCGACAAGGAGGTTCTTATAATTGCGCCGAATATTTTTGCTAGAACTCAACTTGAAAAGCGATTTCATCCGCAAATATTAGAAGCCTTGGCTCACAATGGCATTAATGCACCGTCTATTTCTTATAACGTCGAATCTAGCAATAAAAAACCGCGCGTTAATCGTGAAGTTGATAAAAGTGGACAACAAGAAACAGCGAAGCCGCTGATTCTACCATCGAGGAAATCCCATTCTAGCAATCTTAACCCCAGATATACGTTTGACAACTTCATCGTCGGTTCAAGTAACGATTTGGCCTATGCTGCTTGCCAAGCGGTCGCCGCACATCCGGGAGAAAAATATAATCCGCTCTATCTTTACGGCGGATCTGGACTTGGTAAAACTCACTTAATGCAAGCTGTTGGTAACGAGATAATTAAAAAACAACCTTCGGCACGCGTGCTTTACATCACTACGGAAACATTTGTTAATGAGTTTCTAGATTCTATTCGATTCAAGAAAAAAGGTTTTTCTGATAAATATCGCAATGTCGATGTATTGATCGTCGATGATATGCAATTTATCGCTGGAAAAGAAAAAACTCAGGACGAATTTTTCCATACATTTAACGATCTTCATCAGAACAATAAGCAAATTATCATTAGCTCAGACAAACCACCAAAAAGCATTCCTACTCTAACCGATCGTTTGCGCAGTCGATTTGAATGGGGTATGGCGATTGATATTCAAATGCCTGATTACGAAACTCGTTGCGCTATTGTTAAAGCAAAAGCCGAACTCAGCAACACCGAACTAGATTCCGATGTCGTAGAATATCTGGCGACCAACTTTAAGACGAACATTCGCGAACTGGAAGGCGCTTTGAATCGACTGCTTGCTTATGCGGAAATGCAGAATTTCACACCTGATTTAGCGGCAGCTGAAGGAATTTTGGGAGATATTAAACGCAATAGACCACAACATATAACCGCCAAACAGATAATTGATAAGACGGCGCGCTATTATAATATTGATGTAAAAGATATGTGCTCATCTAGGCGAGATAAATTTATCGCGATGCCAAGGCAAATTGCGATGTTTCTTCTACGTAGTGAACTGAAAATGAGTTTTCCGAAAATTGCCCAAGAGCTTGGACGAAAAGACCACACGACCGCTATGCATTCAATTGAAAAAATTACTAAGGAAAGCCTTACTAACGTCAGTATTCGCGAACAAATTAACGACATCAAGGATAAATTATATGTTCATTAATTGTGGAAAAGCTGTGCAGATGTTGTGTTTTTGCGGCGACTTACTAACACACAGATCTGTGGAAAGAAAACGACAAGTCAGCAGACAGTGGAATAATATACAAATATCCACTATAAAGTCCACAAATAGCACACAGGGTTTTCCACCTATTTTATCGCCACTTCACCCCTGTTTGAACACATTTTTTACCCAGTTTCCACAGCACCTATTACTATTAAGACTAATTAAAAATTAAGGAAAGTATAATGAAAGTATCAGTCACCCAAGAAAAACTTGCAAAAGCACTTAATCTAATCAAAGATATCGCATCAAGTCGTAATGAACTGCCGATATTGAATAATATTTTACTTCGTACTGATGGAGGAAGGTTATTGATTGCTGGAACGAATTTGGAAATTGCTTCTACTCAATACATTGGTGCGAAAATTGAAGATCATGGATCTATTACAATCCCTGCCCGATTGGTATCAGAATTTATTACAAACTTACCAAGCGGCCCAGTGGAACTTGAAACCAAAAACGAACATTTGCATATAACTTCAGGAAAATTCTCATCAGTTATCAATGGCGTGGTGGCTGACGAATATCCTGAGCTGCCTACAATTGACGAAAAGACCGCTATACAATATGAAATTGATGTTGATGATTTAAAGAAAGCTATAGTCCAAACGAAGTTGGCTGTCAGCTCTGACGTCACGCGAGCAGTTCTTACAGGAGTTTATTGGCATAATTATGAAGGATCGCTATACTTAGCCGCTACTGATGGTTATAGGCTGGCGGAAAAGCGTCTAATAAAGTCAGATAATGAAGTATCGGCTATTATTCCCGCTTCTACTCTGGCGGAAGTCAGTAAGAGTGTTGGCGATGAGAAGAAAATTACGGTTCTTTTTGACGATTCTCAAGTTTGTTTTAAGACGGGAGATATGGAAATTGTTAGCCGATTAATTGATGGGAAATTCCCTGATTATCGCCAATTGATTCCAGCGACTGCGGAAACTGAGATTGTTATTAAGAAGTCTGATTTTAGTCGAGTTACGAAAATTGCGGCGTTATTTGCACGTGAATCTGGTGGTGGAATTACAATTACCGCATCAGAGGAAAATTCCCTGCTTTCTATTCATTCGATTGCGTCTGAGCTTGGCGAGAACACTTCAGAGGCAACAGCTAAAATATCCGCAGATGGTCAAGTAACGCTTAATTCACGCTACCTAACGGAGGTTTTGAATATTATTGACGCGGATGAAATCGTATTCTCATTTAATGGCAAATTGTCGCCGTGCGTAATTCGCGAGCAGGTAAAAAATCCTGATTATACGCATATTATTATGCCGCTTAAGAGCTAGTAGAAAACGGAGATAATCTGGAGGCTGTTTCTGATAAAATATCTTCTGGTATATCTTTAGTGTTGTATATAGTATTGATTATTTGTGGCTTAGTTTTAATCACCCATTTGTTATTTTCTTTCTTCAGAATAACAGTGTATATATCGCCAGAATTTCTATCTATAACCCCGCGCTGATAACTAGCTGCATACCAGTCCGCGTCATTTCCTAGAATAATTTCTTTCTGGAGAATGAAAGACGATCTTAACTCTGGATATTTGGCAAATAATACCTCTGAAATATCACTTCTGTATTCATTTATTTTACTAGACATGAATTTTTGGCTATATTCAGTTTTTATAGATATATTTTCATCCGATCCTTTTACGGCAAATTCCGTGGAATTCTCATTGATAGAACCAGATTTAGATGATGTTTTTATTATGTATTTGCCGTCTGATAACTGTATCTTAGAATTACCGTTTATCGACGTAATTTTGGAAGTGCTTTTGCCTGTGTTGCGATATATTTTCGCTGATAGGTTTTCCTTGTCGAAAGTTATAGATATAGTATGTGTTGGCTGGATGAACATAATCGCTAGCAATATTAACGTTAATATTGCTAATGTAATGCCGCCGATGATAATATTCCTTCGATTCATAATTACTCCGTAAATGTATTAGCGTAGTTTCTAAATGTAATATTTAGTTTTGATGGATTAAATCCCTGCTCTTTAATCTTATTGATAGCGGCATTTCTATATCCTTCTATAGTATCGATTTCTACGATAACTCCATTCTTACGGTTAGGGTCTGCCTTATATCCAATTGAATAGATTAAGTTTTTTATTGGTAATTTTTTAATTATAGGATTGGCGTCTTCTAGCTTTTTTTGTTCATTAGCAAGTCTGTCTGTTGTAGCTCTGTCTATTTCTGACGTTTTAGACGAAGACTGTAATTCTTTAATAGCTTTCTCTGTCGTGGGTGTGAGTGCAAAAATTATCCTTAACGGATTATCCTTCTTTACTTCGACGTTAATATTTTCATCCTTAAAGCCACTTCTTGATGCCTTAAAATCGTATGTTCCTGGTTTTAAATATACAACTTGCGAGCCGATAAATTTTTGATTGCCAGTAGTGATTTCAGCCTTATCGGGTGAGGTTAGCAGGTAAACTGGAGTGGTGTCATGTCTATTTACGTAGGTTATGACGCCATATACTAATGTACTGGCTGATAATAATATTAATATAATGCTGATCACTTTTTTATTCATTACTTTTTCCTAAACCAAGTTACGCTCGGTGATGTTAAACTTTCACTGCCTGCTTTTGGGGCGTATTCACACTGTGAGGCGGATGCTATATTTGAATCAAATCCTTCTATGTTACCAACATAAACAAATGTATGTCCTGGACTATGAGCGACATCTCCAGGTTTAAGGTCGGCTACGTTAATTGAGCTACCATTACCGAGAGTCTGCCAGTTAGCCTCTGCCCATGCTCTCTGTACGCTAGTTGGGCCAGCCTTACCGTTTTCGCCTCCGTAATTGTAATTCTTATCAAATCCGCTGTCGTGTAGTAGTGTAGTCACAAACGCACCACAGTCCACACCGCCTCCAAAACAAGAATCTCCAGTGAATCTGTTCTCACTTTTCGCCTTTTCTATAGCTTCTGCGTATTCAGGTTTTTTGTCTGTACGAACCTTTTTTTCTGGCCAAGCATAACGTTTGACATAGCTAGTAAAGTCACCACCATTTGATGAAGAGCATCCTCCTCCGCTTCCGCCCGTACCATTAAACCTTTCATAGATTTTTTGTGCAGCGGTACCGCGTATATTTTTAACCTCATCTTTTGTCATTGCTGATTTTTCAAAATCGTCATGCCAAAAAACAGTGGCGTCATCAACTGTTTTCAGGGTTTTTAACAATTCCCATGAGTTCGAAGCGGTACCAAATCCAGAAGCTGTGACCGGTCTTTCTTTTCCCTCTTGCACTAAATACTCTAATTCAAAGATTAATAGTTTGTCGTTATCTTCTACTGGAATAGAATCGACCATGCCCTTGTCGTTAGGCGCGCCGCCATATTCTTGGCTATAATATTTTTTTAGCTCAGATGGTATTTTGTTAGCTATCTGCGTTCGCCTCCCGAATGTCCACTGGGCGAGTCCCCAGCCTCCAGATTCCCATCCTTGGCCTACTTCGTGTCTGGTAGGGCTAAATCCGGATTCTGCTTGAATATTAGCCATCACGCCAGCTGTTTGTTCAGCGCTTAATCCTGCGTTGCGTAAATACCCCCAAATCTTCTCTTGATTATCAGATCCTGACACTCCATTAGAAGATGATCCGGAACAAGTTGTTGAATCATTTTCTTTATACCAAAGAATATCGTTTGTTACATACGAATCGGGATATTCTGCCGCCAAAGATACTGGTTGCATAGTAATAGCAAAAGATACAGCAAAGCAAAGAACGATAGATAGCTTTTTATACATCAGACTGGTTCCTTTTATATTCGTTTATAATATCTGTGGGAACACCAATATTTTTTAAGGCGTCTGAGGATTTTCTATCATTAACACCCGTTACGACCGAATTATTTCTTAGAATTGCGTATACGTCATAAGTAGATTTAATTTTCTCGCTATAAATTTCTAAAGTAACCAACTTAAATTCGCCCTGTTCTTTTACTATTGAGTATTTTTTTAATTCACGATTACCGTAGGTACTGGAAGTAGAGTTTAGCAATTCGATGATAGCTTTTTGCTCTGAAGATTGCCCGTGAGTATTATTTTGACTATTTGAGCTCTCGTTGGCATTTTGAGATGATGACAGAATAGTTGTGTATTGACTACTGTCAGGGTTTTTAACAATAAGGAAAGTTACCGTAATACTTACTAAAAATAATACGGATGATATTAATATGACTTTATTTTCTTTATTCATTAGACCTTCCTTGCATACTCCCAGTGCCACTGTTCGGGATTTCTTCTACCTGGTTCAGCCCAGGCAGGATGTACATATCCGTATTTATGAGCGTTAGCCTTCAGCCAATTGTATGTAGAAGACCCAAACGCGCCAACTTCAATATCTGCAGCAAGACCCCAGCCGTGGTTTGATATACATGGAGGAGCTGGAGCTGCTTTTTCCCCTAGTTCTTTTCTATATCTAATTTGTGTTGCACAATCTCGATACGCTTCATTAATTGTTAAGTCTGACCCGTTATCAGCTTTGTACGCTTTATTCATTTCTTCCATGGCCGCCGCAGCTTTCTTATTCATTTTATTGCCTGGCGAGAAAGATAGAGTTTGCAATTCTGAATCTGGAATTTCTCCGTTACTATGGCCTCCCCATCCGTCTTGTTGTGCTTCCTCTAATTGTGGTTCGCCAATTGCCTCGCCATTATCTGGAGCTTTAGCTGTGGTTGAAGGAGCTTCTTCTTTGTCATCTTCGCCATTAATTGATTGGGCAATCTGGAAGTCGATTAGTAATACTGACATTGCGGAAAGCTTCTTGTCGTCGTATTGTTTAGCGGAATTATCAGCCCCAAAAGATTGGTCAGTAATATCTTTATTTTCATTATCTTTATATGTTGGTGCGGTAGATGATGTTGTCTGTGTCGAATCTGTTGGCGCTGTACAGCCGCCGCTATTGAACCAGTATTCACCTTTTTCTGCAGCGCTACAATCTTCAATGAAATCGTAAAGAGGCGTATCCTTAACTATATATCCGCTAGTCATGAGATCGGATATATCTGCACCATCTGGAATATCTGTATCTTTCTTTATCCATCCTTCGTCTTCGGCGATTTGAATAGCTTCTTCTACTGACATGTTGGCTTGACTCTTTGTAATACCACTACATGGCATACCAGCTAAGTTTATTGCTGGATCTTCCGATGATCCGCTACCCATAGAAAAGTCTTTTGCGTATCCGCAATATTTATCAGAATACATACCGCTTGCTGCTTTTGCAGTGGATGAATAAGATAGTGCCATAGAAGGTAGCCTGAGAATATTGGACAGCATTGCTACTGGAGTTTTGCTATAAGTCCCATTAGCCATCATCATATTACCCATATTATGGAATATACTGCCTAAGAATGTATACCTACTTGATGTATCAAATGGACTTAACGAAGCAATGTCCATTTCTTTTTGGAACTCTTCATTTGCTATTTGGATTCCATTGAATTCTGCCAATTGGCTCATTTTAAGTCCTGGTAGCATCTGTCCCATAGAGCCTGCTGAAAAGAATGCTGCAGCACCAACGCCGAGTGCATCTCCCAGGTCTTTGTATTGAGCCTTGTCTGGCGTAAGGAGACTTTTTGCTAATTCTGTGAGGATATTTTTTACCTGCTCGCCAACTGCATATTCGAGTACTTTTTTAATCACTTCAGATAGCGCTGCCTTACCAACCCAGCTAATTATTGCACTTATACCACCAGTAGAGGCTGAGACTGCTGCTTCTATTGCCATAGAGGCATACATGGCAACTGGACTTAATATATAATCACATACACCGTCAGTAGCCTTTTTAACTTCATTGAAGCCTTGGACTATAGGATTCGTAGCTACCGAATATCCTGGAATATAATTTTTGGCGATTCCCGGCTTATTACTATTAACTCCCATTGCTGCTAGAAGATAAGGAGAATCTAGGGCTGATCCTTCGGTATTTTCAGACCCTTCCATTTTACCTCTTTCGGTTAGCATTGTACCGATTGTCTCCATCGTTTCTTGAGAGAATCCACTGCCTCCTGTAGATTCGGCAGCTAGAGCTTTTTGCCCGAATAATAACGCCGTAACAGGCTGGTTACCTAGACCAGAGGCCTTAGCTTGTGATCCAGGGGATAGGACAACATCCATAACTAGACCTAATAGTGGAGCTAACTGAATTGCTGCTACGCCTGCCGCAATAAGATTTGGAATTTTTACTGCAGCACAAGCTCCTGCGCTAATAGTATAGGCTAAGCCTCCCTTTTTTAATTTACCTCCTAATTTGTTAACACCTTCTCTAATATTTCCAATAGCACGCCCTTCTTCGAACTTTGGAAGCTTTTCTTTTAATTTTTCTCTTCTTTCTTTTATCCCAAGTTTTTTATCAATTTTTGAAATAGCACTATTTCTTTTAAGGTTGAATTTGCTGTAAAGCCTACTTATGTGTTTTCCTGTCCAGGAGCGAAAACGCATATTAAATAAGCCTGCCCTTCCATAGACTTTACTGGCAATTTTACGATTCTCTTTTTTGAGCAATTCGTCTTTTAATTTCGATGCTTCGATAGGCTTTCCGTCGTTTACTCCTTCTATTTTCCAGTGAGTTGGGTTTTTTTCTGGATATCCTCTTCCTTTTACGTCCATTTCTTTACCATTAGCATCAACTGGTATTAATCCGGATTTCTTGAATTTCTTAAGAGCTCTGTTGGAAAGTCGTCCTGTTTTGCAGCGTATTTTTTTACTTTTACAAATTCCCGCATCATCGCCGGCGTCAATCATTTTATTCATGACCTTTTTCATGCGAACTTCTTTAACAATTGAGGCGGAGTCGTGGTTTTTTGTGAAGTTTTACATGATATTTTGCAACATCGTTGCTGGACTAAGAAATATTCCCATAATTCCACCACCTAGTCCCAGTGTTCCAGCAATGGCTGCAATTGGTCCGCGTTTTTTCAGCAAAGACTTGAATGTTACTGGACTTTTCTTCTTTCCCGCAGACGGCTGATAAAAACCGTTGCCTGGAACGGAAGATTCTTGGTTATTAACGGCAGCGCTGGCGGAATCGTTTTGGCTAGGATTTAAGTCCGAATCTTTATTGTCAAACTGAGATTCAAGGTCGTTTATGACATCTTTTTCGCGATCACTTAACTCTGACCCACTGTCAGAACCAGCCGAGATTTGATCAAACTTAGCCTGCTCAGCAGGATTTAATCTGCTGTCAGTTTCGGAATCCGTCGTGTAATCAACTCGTGCCATATTTTCTCGCTATTTTTCTACACCGCTCCATAGCCGCCGATCGGTGAATCTGACGGTTTTATTTGTTGTGATACGGGATTTGTATTGATCAAATTATATTCGGTATCGCTAGCCTGAATCTGGATGTGAACGTGATTTTGTCCAGCAAAGAATAAACCTTGTCCAACCGGGAAATTAGCTAGTCGTTTCTGCTCTTCATCTGTCAATTTAAACACTTGCGCTAAAACGTCAACGGCGCTGGCAGACTGCTTCAAAAGTAGTTGCATTGAGGAGTTGGAAACGATTGCTCGCCCCATTTTACTTCCGACGAAGTCTTCCACGTCCTGCGTGATTGTCGTTAATCCTAATTGATATTTGCGGGCGCGCTTGGCTAATGAGAATAAGAAGTTGGCAGAATCGTCATATTTCATTAATTGCCAAGCCTCGTCAACAATCAACATACGCTTTCTCTGGTCGGTGCGCGTAATATTCCAGATATGATTCAGAACAATATACATCGCTGTTGGTCGCAGTTCATCTTCCAAGTCGCGAATGTTAAAGACAACCATATTATTATTAATGTCAATGTTACTCTGTTGTGAAAATATTCCCGCAAACGTTCCAGAGGTAAATTTGCGGAGTCGCTGAGCCAGACTTGGGCCAGTTCCGCCCATGTGAAGCAAGGTGTCGTATAGGTCGGAAATCGTCGGTGGCGTAGAATTGTGCGTCAATGGATCTGAAGTAATGCCAACGCGCGCGTAAGTGTCGATTAACGCTTGATCAATATCAGCTTCTTCCGCTGGTGATAATCCTGCTACGACTTGTCCACCAGCTCCTACTCCTGCGCCGCCCAGCATTTGCCTGAGTAGTCCGTGTAATGTGACTAAGTTAGCGCGCAGTGCGTCATCTGCTTCATCAGTATCAATAACACGCGGCAAATCAAACGGATTGATCCTCGTGTCGCTACTTAAACTCAATCGAATATAACTGCCGCCAACCGCGTCGCATAGTTTTTGGTACTCGTTTTCTGGGTCGATAATCACAATATCAGCCCCGACCATCATACTTCTTAAAGCTTCCAACTTAACGGTAAATGATTTACCAGCACCAGACTTAGCGAACACGACCATATTGGCGTTTTCCAGAGAGAATCTGTCAAAAATCACCAATCCATTATTATGCATATTAATTCCGTAAAGCACGCCCTTATTGTCCGTCAAATCGGCTGAAGTGAACGGGAAGCTGGTTGAAATTGCGCCAGTATTCATGTTACGGCGAATTTGTAGTTCATCGGTCAATTGTGGAATAGAGCTATTCAATCCCTGCTCCTGCTGGCTGGAAGCCACTTTTGAGAATACCAATTGCTGGCCAAAAATAGTTTCAATTTTATGCTGGATGAAGTTTAGCTCGTCCAAGCTGTCAGCATAAAGCGTAATATATAAGCCGTAGCGGAAGAATTTTTCGGCGCCAATCTGCAATTGATCGCGCAATTCTTCGGCGTCTTGCAAAGCCGCTTCCAAGCCTGGGTCGCGAACCTTTCCCTTTTCCATGTTTATATTCATGGTTGCTTCCAGCTGAGTAACTTTTTTACGCAGGTTATTCAGGACAATTTGCGTATCGACTGGATAAATAAACATACTAATATCCAGCACTTCATCGATGTTAATGATTGAGCTAAGCCAACCGGTGTAGATTTGGCGAGGATAGCCATAAACATACATCGTGCGGCCATATTTTGAGCCAAGTCTAAAATGGTCGGAATGAAGCTCAATACTACTTGGCGCGATAAAATCACGCAGAGTTCGAACACCAGTTAAGAAGGCCTGCTCGACTTCGGCTTGTTCTCGTGCTCGTTGTTGAGCAGCAATATCAACGGCATCTAATTTCTTCTTTGCCATTATGACCTTCCTCCTCTCGGTGACGGACCAGTTCCCTTAGTTACATAAGTGGTCGTAAGCTCGCTCGGGTCAATTTCTTCTAGTGATTCACGCGATGACGTATCGGGATTATATGAAGTGTAGAACAACTCGCCCAGTTGCCTGGTATTTAATTGCCAGCTTTTTACGCCCATTTGGAATAGTCCGTTCATAACCGAATCAATGCGGTTTTTAATTTCATCTTTGGCTTTGGTGTAAGTAACTTGGTCAATTTTTGTTACGGTTGCCTCTTTTTTTCCGCTAAAGAAGCTATTGAACAATCCCTTAGTTTGCTGCTTAAAGGCGTTTTCCTCGCCAGCTGGATAATATGGAACGACAACATAAAAACTCTTATCCATAATGTTTGCTTCTTGCGCCAGAATATCAATGAAATCCATATAATCGTCCATTAAGACGTTGAGGAGCATATTGTCTTGATTGCGGCGAATTTCAGCTAATCTGTCCAGATACGGACCAATGTCCACGCGGCGTGAACGGATAAGAACTTGAATTGGGAAATATAGAGAATTGATGAAGTTTTGATAGCTAAACTCAATTCCCTCTCTTTCGCGTGAACTCATCAGGTCAAAGTTAATTGATTCACATTCCACTACCGCCCGAAAACTGCCATCGCTCATAATGATCATATTTTCGCGCATTTCAGAGAAAAGCAGTGTATTCTGGGTACTAATCGGTCCTTTTTGCTTCTTGTCGTCAGGGGTCTTATCTGGAGATGGTGTGGCTGGATTTGGTCCCGAACCAATTGCCCCTGATGGCTGCTGAGAGACACCAGGAAGAGCCGCATTGGTTTGCGGAACCTGCTGATAAGATTGTTGATTTTGTAACTCTGGTTGCATAAACCCCACCTAACGTAGTGAAATCACCACTTCCTCATCTGATAATTTATTTTCTTGCTGAATTCGATTTGCCTCACGCGCAATCGTTTCAATCGAGAGGTCACGGTTATTTGCCAGTTCTATTATAGCAGGTGACACCTCGTTTACGCTAGTTTGCGGCGTGGTTGTCGGCTGAGTTTGAGATGGAGCGCTCGCGGCAGGCCGTTCGGACGCTGGATTTAATACAGATTGACGCATTGTTGGGTACGGATTCATTTGTAGCGGTGTGGCTGGAGTAGGATTATCTGGTTGAGATGATTGGGGTGTTTGCGTAGGAGGCGGCGTAGCAGATTGCTCTGTTTGCATCTTTTGGATAACTTCTTGTCGCCTACGAACATCGGACTGATTTATTAAGTGATTGATATTTTGCGCCGTAGTGCTATTTTCATCCAATATGTCATTAGCTGCCTGTCCTTCGTTGAATAAATCGGCACGCATTGAGCTATTCGGATTATTGACGCCACGAATTGACCAACCCTGACTGTCTACCAGGTTCGCCAAATATGACAATCTTCGCTGGACTTCGGCTTGATCGTAGTTATTGCCGTAAGTCTTTTCCTCGACTTTTGGCGCGATAACTTCGACCAATCTTTCAATTCCATCAGGCTGCCATAGACGCTTTTTTGGTTTTAGCATAAAAGAAATAACTGCCGCCAAATAAACTTCCATTGGCTGGTCTTTTTTAAGAGGTAAAGCTAGCGCTCCAAAGAATAAAATTATCGGTACAGGAATTATTGCCAAAGGTAGAAAAATTGTACTCAAACCGTATGCAATAGCGATTCCGATAACAGCTATAATTAAGAACACAAACTGCCGGAAACTAAACGGCCCGAGCAGTTTGTCCTCCGCCTCGACGTCTTGAGGAACTTTATACACCGACATACTGCTTATATTATATCAAAATATGATAATTATAGCATGTTGCGGAAAATTTCAAATTGCTCTTTAGTTGCATCAGTTGCATTGGCTGACAACCTCTTATCGGTAAGAATTGTGTTGATAACTTTCTTAAGATCTTGACGTTTTTTATTACTAATCACAGAGGTGGTATTTACAGCTTCCATCAATAACTTAACAGCGTCAGCATCCGTAGTCGCTAAAGTTTCTGGTTTATATTTACCACCCTCTAGCCAATTGGCAAAGTAATTCATGAGGTCACTTCTGTTATTAATATCACCTTTCAGCATATCATCGACAAGTTTACCGCCCAAGAATGACGCTTTATTCTTTACGCCAGATTCTGCTAGTGCTGAGGCTGCAGAAGAGTAGAATTCTGGTGGCAATTCACTAAGAAGCTCGGCAACTTCCGTTGCGGTACCGTATTTAATCTGTTCTTCAATTGCAGCTTCACGTACGAATATACTATCTCCAGATAAATTAACTCCACCAGGAAGGGGTATAGATTTCTTGTTCAGGGCTAATCCCTGCCTCTGTTTTGCATCCAATTTGTAGTGCTTTATAATTTGGCGAGCTTCGTCGACCGACTTAGCGTATTCGCTACGGCTGGTTGCTATGGCTGAAGCTAGAGCGGCATTTGCTCCAATTAGGTTGCCATTCTCGTCTTTGAATACATTGCCGCCAGCCTTCTCTCGAAGTTCCTTGCTGTTTATCAATTGCTCTGCAAATTCACTATGCTGCTGACGTTGAGCATTATTCTTAATCAGACCTGCTGTTGCAATTTCGGTTTCTAGGTCTTTAATGTCTGACATAAATTGAGCTTGTTGCGCGTCTCGCCAATTTGAGTATTTAGTGAACTTAGCTCGTAGAGCACGATCGTACTTTCCATACGTATCAGTTGGTGTGTGACCCAGCGTAGCTTCGGTGTAGCGATTGTCATCTTGTGCGGATAACAGATCTGCACGCCTGGAAGCCTGTCTGGCGTCTAAGTCTGACTTCTTATACCTGGCTGTATCTCTAAATGAATTCTCGGCATTTTTCTGCGAAGTTTCCAGATTTTTTTTACGTAATCTACTGTTATGATCTGCCCAACGGCGTAAACGATTTGGATTGAATCGCGCCATATTGGGGTTAGCCAACTTCTTGTTTTTAATGGTCTCACGGCGATCTTTAGACCAGTTCTTAGTCCTGTCGTACCAGCCCTTATTCTTATCGTTAACAAATCCAGCGAACTTACCTAATACTCCACCGCTGAACTTCATAATTAGAGGAGTTATAGCCAAAGGTATTATTTGAACCAGCATTCCTAGTACGTGCATTATTGCGCCATTTGGACCAGAGGCATTTTGTATAATTATTATTCCCGCCAGTTGAGCTCCACCGAATACTACAGCGAATGCTGGGAAAAATACTAGCATTGTTAAGAATAAATCTCGCCATTTTTTAAACCACTTTTCTGTGCCAGGAAGTAAATAACAAACGAAGGCTAAAGGTGAAATTATGATTAATATAATAATGAGCGCTTGACGAGCGGCCATGATTAGGAGTATGAGGAGTAAAGTTAAGCCAGCTAATGCCGCGGCAGGTACTAGCATTGGTAATAATTCCGTAGTAAGTGCTAGCGATACGGCGTATCCTGCTCCTACCGCCAGCGCTCCATTTGACAGTGCTGTACTGATAACTTCCGACCATGTCCATGTACTTGTATTTTCTCCTACGGTGGATATGGTATTCTTAATTCCCATGAAGGCATCCTGGAAAGCGTAGCCGGCTATGTTTGATAAATCAAGCAAAATAGCACAAATCGTAAATGATAAGTTGACTAACACCGCTGCAATCACTAACCTAGGGAGCATTTTTTTAACGCCGTAATTGCTAATTCCTACAGAGGTCAATTGTGAGTAGATAATCACCAAAAACGCCACGATAAACGCCACGTTGCTAATGTTTCGCATAATGACCCACGCCAGATAAATTCCGCTATTTTGGTTGGTTGTTTCTAATGGCTTAGTTTTTAAGAATTGCTGAAGCGCACTGTACATAAAATCAATACCATCAGCCAGCCAGTTAGAAACTGGACAGATAAACCAACCTATTCCCTGTACATCACAGGAAGTGCTGGTTGAATTCTCTGAGGGAGGGTCAATTGAAATAGTTGAAGTATCGGTTTGATCATAAGTATCTGGTGGTGTAAAAGAATAAACCGCATAGGTTGCGGAACTTAGTGAAGATATTTCGCCTGATGGGAAGTAAATAACTTTAACTTCTTTTTTATTTTTATCTTCATTGACATAAACAAGCGAATTATCAGGTAAATTAAACTTCTTGACTTTGTTATTATCTGTTAGCCTGGTATATTTTTTATTAGAATAGGTTAAATCATGACCATCCCATTTTGCATCTGCGGCATAAACAGAGGTGGAATGTAAGAAAGTGCTGAAAAAAATGCTCACCAGCAATCCTGCTATCAGCAATATAAACCAACGCAACTTCGCACTAAGGAGTTGCCTGTATAAAATTAACCACTCCATTCATGGTTATATTAGCATTTTTGATGGAAAAAGTCAAGAGAAGGTGTCAAGCGCCAACTTTACGGAATGTGCTATCTATTTTTCCGTTTATATTTTTTGCAGTGTTTGGATTAGACCTAGCAGCCTTAGCGGTGCTTATAAAGTTATTCAGGGCTTTCTTAGCTTGTTTATCCAGATTATTTGTATATGATTTAACCGATGTGTCGACTATCCATTTGGTAGCCGCTGCGTTTTGCACTAGGTGTTCTGGTTGTAAGTTTCCAGATGCGGCATTATCTATCATCATATTCTCTAGATCAGTCATATTTCCAACTTCATCTTTGAGTATAGCATCTCCTAATCCATTTCCTATGATATTATTATCCTTCTTTGCGTATGCAGCTTTAATTGCTCGTTGTTTTATAGAGGTATCTGCACCTTTTAGACTACTCAATACATTCATACGTTCTTCAAAACTACCATTAGCCATAGTATGATCAATAGCCGCCGCGCGCATAGCTTTTGAGGCATTTGTGTTTGTGCCGTTGGCTATATCGGATATCTCTTTCGATGTCTTGCCTTGTAACATTGTGGATGCGTTTTCAACATCACTTTCGAACGCTTTAGCTACAGTTGCGCGGGCGCGTGCTCCACCTTTATCCCAGCCCATGAATCGACCGACTGGACTGTTGTCTCTCCACGTCGCAAATTTACCCGTTCGCATGCTTGCGCGTTTTCTATCCATGAAGTCTGAGTATTTTCTTTTTGTATCACCAATAACAGAATTGTCAACACGTCTTTTCGCTACACCCTTTACATTTCCAGCGAATCGACCGTGTGCATTGGCGCTCATTTTTCCTATCTTTGCGCCAATACTGCCCAATGAATTTAGGGAGCTCTTTAGCACGAAAGGCGTAGCGCCTAATGGAAGTATAGACGCCGCCAAGGCTGCAAACTGCATAGTTATCGCAGTGTCATTTGAGTCACTTGTGGCTGTTGTCGCCAATATTGCCCCTGCTAATTTACCAGCTCCATACAAAAGAGATATTATAGGAAAAACCATCAGTAGTCCCCTAAACATCGATACCCATTTTTTAAATAAACTTTCGGTGTTTGGCAGGAGCCAAGCTGCAAATGCTAGGGGCGCAATTGATATTAGGAGCACTATAGCTGCCTGTCTAACTATTAGTATGACAAGCACGACAAGCAGCACTAACATCAGAGATAGTAGTGTTGGTATACTGACTGCAAGCGCTGCAAATAGCACTGTTCCTGTAAGAACTAGAATACCAGCAACTGCTGCGCCGAGACCACTCAATATTTCTGAATTTGAAGACGATCCACCAACTCCAGATACTGATCCTTCAAGAGCTTCTTTTAGTGTAAAGCCAAGGATGTTGGATAAGTCGACGGCTAATTGACATATATAAAACGATAAGTTTACTAATATAGCTCCCACTATTAATTTTGGTAAGATTTTTTTAATGCCGTAATTACTTATGCCAATACTACTGACTTGTGAGAAAATTACCCATAAAAACAGTAATACAAATATGACGTTTGCTATATCACGAAAGAAGTTCCATGCCTGTTTTGCTCCTACCGCGTCGGATCCTTCACCGAAGATAGCAGGGTTAATATTAAGAAACTGTGATATTACAGAATAAGAAGCATCAGCAATTTCCCCCATAAAAGTCATTAGAGGACAAATAAGCCATCCCATTCCACCGATGCCGCATGAGTTTTTTGCTTCATCAGCTTTACTTTTTTCGGTTGCTTCTGCTTCTTTTTTGTCTTCTTCCTTTATATAACTATCTATGTCGTTCCAAGCAATAGGTGTTTTATTATTATTTACCGTATCTTTGTCTAGTCCAGAATTTCCAGTTATACAGTCGGTAAAAGCTTTATCTATTTGTTCATTACTTTTATCTTGTCCGTCTGGACGATTTGCAACGGTTGTGCGAGCGCTAGCTATACATGTGCCCACTAATCCTTTTGTCAAAGTAATCTTAGCATGTTCGTCGCAAGTGATTTTACCGCCACCGCTATCCACGCATCCAGAATCTAGCTTATCTTTATCCGATAGCGTCTTAAACCATGGTGTGTCTGTAATTTTCGGAAGTATGACACCCTCTAGTTTTGATTGCCCTGCTGTGTTAGCTAGCGCTATAGCTCTTTTATCTATAGTACTAGTTTTATTAGAGTTTTCTGTTTTTTTGATGCAACGAGTTTTTCTGTATGAGTGAGACCTGTAGTCCTCGGTTTTATCTTCTATATCATATCCTGCGGCGCATAGGATTTCATCTAGTCGAAATCGTTCGCCGCTTGATGATTCGCACCACCACCAACCTTGGTTTCCATGTAAAGTTCTGGTTTCTCTCCATGATTTGCCGCCAGCCCCTTTAGACGCATCCTTACATGAAGCGGTGCCATTTTCTATTTTCTTTCCTATATCCTCAGCAAGCGCAGATTTAGACATAATAGATATAGATGCTGACATAATAAATAAAATACTTATAAACAAATAAGCAATTATTTTTTTAGAATTATATTTGCTACCACACCCACTAATAAACATAAACACCTTCATTTAATCATATATGAAGGTGTTTATGCAAGATCTGTTTTTTAGTTTACTTTATAGACTTAAAATAGTTTTCTATCTGAGGAACTTGACTAGCTGGAACCTCTTGTCCCTTTACGAGAGTTGGTATTTTACTGTCTTGGCTCACATCTCTGATGGCTCCGATTACTCCTGTAATATATATTCCCTCATCTGTCTCATATAGAGTAGCATTTCCCTGTTGTTCTGTTGCGGGAGTATTTAATAATGTAGGGTCATTCTCTTTAGTGGTTCTTGCAAATACAACCACTTCTGTTAATGTATCTCCTGATATTTCTGGGGTAGTACCTTTAGGGAAAAATCCCTGATATGCAAATGTACTAGTCCAGTTTAAGCCATCGCTATGTAGTAGATCTTTTGTTTCGCCCTCTGTAGTATTAAGATTATTGCGTCGAAAGATGACAGAAGAGCCTTTTTCATCCTTTGGTTCAGCTTCGTATACAGGTTCTAGGGGTGCACCTACCTCAAGCTGCTTAAATAGTTTATTTCCTTGATTCATAGGATAACTTGCTATACTAGGTATCAGATGATCACGTAGAGATTCTCTTCCTGATCCTACCGTAAAGTTTTCAACATATGCATCCATTATTTTTTCGGCATCTTTTTTTTGCAGAGGATAATCATATTGAACACTGCTTCCATATAGTTTTGATATTATAGATAGGCCTTGCACTGTATTCATTCCCACTTTTTTCATAGTTTCAGGAATATCTTCTTTAGAAGTGTAGACTCTTCCATATTCATCTATATCTATTTTTGCGGAATCATCCTTTATGTTTTCATTTATAAACCCAATTAAAGCTGCACGTGTTTTATTGTGATCTTTTTTCGGATCTAAACCTTCTATTGTACTAACTAATTCAGGTAATCCTGTGAACTTTAAATTTTTTATTTCCTCTGGAGTAGGACGTGTCGTTGGCGTTAATTCGGTTGAAGCAGAGGTAGGAGCTGGAGTAGTTTGTTCTGCGTCTGGAACTTTTTTTCCTGGACTATCTTCTCCTGCACTACAACCGCCTACAGCAAGTGCTACTGTTGCAGCGACCGCACCGAGGTATTCCATAAAACCTCTCCTAGGTATTTCTTTTGATGAACCGCTTGGGTTAGGGTTTTCATGATTTTTATCCATAACGCTTGGGGTCCTTTCTCTGACATTGTCAGGTATTTTATTGTAAAACTCCTTAGACTTTTCAGTCCAATTGGCAATATCATAACATAAATTGTACATAAATGCAATAAATACGACATATTTTTTCCATAAAAAAACACCCTGTCGAGGGGTGAATTATCTGTGGCGCGCTCGACCGGATTCGAACCGGCGATCTCCTCCGTGACAGGGAGGCGTGATAGGCCAACTTCACTACGAGCGCATATCAATATTTCCTATATTATCAGATTACTTCTGTCTTTTCAAGGAAAATGTTTGCTTTTTTCGCTTGACTATTTTACAATTTAGGTATAAGAGAAAATTTTATGACAAAAAGAAATATTGTAATCAGTATATTCATCGCAACAGTAATCGCAGGAAGTATTTTTATACCCAGAATAGCTTTGGCTATTGAGTGTGGTGGTGCGGAAACCTCTATTATTTCTTGTGAAGGTAAGGGCAGTACAGCAATCATTAATATAATAAAGCAAGTCATTAAGATTTTAACTGCTGGTATTGGAGTTGCGGCGGTTGGTGCTGTTATATATGGGGCATTCTTATATACTACTTCCGAAGGAAGCCCTGATAAGATAAAAAAAGCACGTGAAGTCTGGACGAATACTGTCATTGGGGTAATAATGTTTGCGTTTATGGTGGCAATTACCAACTTTATTATTCCAGGAGGAGTTTTCGATTAATGAAAAAGATTATAATAGCGATGTCTTTAATGATTATGGGGTCGTTTGGGGCGAGTGTAACTTTCCCGGGCATTTCTTTTGCGGAAGATGATGCATGCTCTAATAAGGGAAAGATTTTAACGTTAAAACCATGGTATAGCGGCTTAACTAATAATGACCATAACTGTTCCCTTAAAAGTCCAGGCGCAGATACTAATTCTCAAGCTAACTATATTTGGAAAATCGCGCTTAATATCGTTGATGATTTGCTGCAACTTATTGGCTATGTGACTGTTGGATATATCATGTACGGTGGTTTCTTGATGATGACCAGTAACGGCGCTCCAGATAAGGCTGCTCATGGACGAAAAACTATTATGAGTGCCGCTATTGGCTTGGTTATTGCCCTAGCCTCTGTTGCGCTAGTCAACTTTATATCATCAAAGATAGGGGTATAAAATGAGATATATGGAATTTTTTGCTGGATTATTAGGAGAGGCAGATGCTCTTGGCGTTCCACAGAATAATGGTGTAGATATTATGAGGTTTGTTAATCTGGCGCTTTGGGTGGCTGGTATTATAGCTGTTATTGTGGTGATTATTGCTGGAATAAACTATTCCCTGTCTTCTGGCGACCCATCCAAAACTGCCAGCGCAAAGAATGCCATTTTATATTCAGTCATTGGTCTGGTTATTACTGCTAGTGCGATTGCTATAACAAGTTATATTATAGGAAAGGTTTAAGATGAAGATTTTTACGAAAATTCTGACTGTTGGAATGTTAATGATTGGTCTCTTTGGCGTGTTTGCTCCAGCGGTATCCGCAGCTAACGGTATTAATATTTGCTCAGGGGAAAATGGAGGTGACAAGTCTGTCTATTGTCAAAATAGGGGCAGTGGCGAGACTCAAGTGAACGGTATTATAAAAACTATTGTTGAAGTTCTACTTACGGCCGTTGGTGCTATTTCGATTATTATGATAGTTATTGGCGGTATTATGTTTGCACTTTCCAGTGGTGACGCCCAGAAAGCCGCAAAAGCCAGGAATACCGTTTTATATGCGGTAGTTGGTTTGGCTGTATCGTTATTCGCATCAGCAATTGTTAATTTTGTATTTAATAGGTTTAATTAGGAGAAAATATGAAAAAATCAATAATATCAATAGCAATTATGACATGTGCGGTGTTTGGAGCGTCAGTTTTGTCTACTGCTTCCCTGCCAGGCAGTGTTTCTGCTCAGGTATCTAAAGGAATTGATACGGCTACAACGTCGGAAATGCAAGGCAAAAGTATTGACGGCAAAGATGGTCTAATAAAAACAGTAGTTAATATTTTACTTTGGGCTGTGGGTATTTTGTCTGTTATTATGATCATCTTTAGTGGTTTTCGTTACATCACCTCATCTGGCGACGCTTCAAAGACGAAATCTGCTCAGAGTACGCTCATTTATTCAGTAGTTGGACTAATTGTGGCTATCATGGCATGGGCGATTGTCAATATGGTTATAAAGCGACTATAATAAATCCATAATTAGTTTTACAAATAACAGATAAAAATATATAATAGTAATATCATTAAACAAGGAGAAAATAACAATGAATAAATTAAAATTAATCTTGGCGGGACTACTGGTAGTACCAACTGTTGCTTTGGCTGTAGCTCCAGCTGCAAGCGCTGAAGGAGACTTTACTTTAAAGGGTGGTGTTAGTAGCGCGCAAGGAACAGGCGTTGATCAGGTATCCACAGACCCTGAATCTTTGGTTAAGCAGTTTGTAAACATATTCTTGTTTGCTGTTGGTGCATTGAGTGTTATCATGCTTATCTGGGGCGGTATTCGTTACACCACTTCAGCTGGTGATAGTAATAAGGTTCAGGCTGCTAAGAACACAGTTTTGTACGCAATTGTCGGTTTGGTGGTTGCTATTTTGGCATACGCAATCGTCAATATGGTTATCGGTAAGATTGCATCAGGATCATAATCTTTCCTATTAATAAAAAAGAGCCTCATCAGCGAGGCTCTTTTTTTATGGTTAAAAAAATACCGCCAACTTGTGACGGTATTTTCTGTAAAATGGTTTTTTACAGAACTTGAATCTTCTTTGCTCTTTCTTGCTTTATCTTTTCGAAAGTAATTGTCAAAACGCCATCTTTTAATTCTGCCTTAACGCCTTCTTCATTCACAGCGGTTGGCAATGCTAACGTACGGCTGAATTCGCCCCAGTAGCATTCTTGGATGTGCCATTGGCGAACATCTGCTTCGTCACCGCTAGACAGCGTGCCGCTAATTGTTAAGATTCCGTCAGAAATACTTACGTCGAGGTCGTTTCGATCTACGCCGGCAGTACGAGCTTTGATGACTAGGTTGTTTTCTGTTTCAAAAACGTCAACAGCCAATTGACCCATTGCGTCATCAGCCTCGTCTTCCCAGTTGTCATCGGATCGTGTTGCTGGTGTACTGTTGTTTCTGCTATTGTCCTCGTTAAAACCAGGTAGCAGATCGTCGTTATCATCATCAATAAACGCCGCTGCCAATTCCTGTTCTGTTAGTAATGTATCATCTTGCTTTCGGGCCATAATTTCCTCCACTTTTATAATAGGCTCATTGACAAAGTCTTTATTAGTATAACTGTAATGTGCGTTATAATCAACAGAGAAAGGCTTAAAACGTAAAAATTACAATGTTTGACACGCTATTATCGATAATCGCCCCTCACCACTGTTATAAGTGTGGTAAAACGGGTGGTATTTTATGCTTAGATTGTAAAAAATACATCATAAGTCGGAAGTACGATATGTGTGTTCTATGTGGTGATTTATTGGAGAATGGCAATTTATGTAAAAAGCATAATCTTCCCTGTGATATGATTTGGTGCTTTTCGCGGCGCACAGGTGTTGTCGCAAAGATTATTGATGATTATAAGTTCAATCGCGTTCAGGCGGCGGCTGATTTACTAAGCGAATTCTTAGACGAAGCTCTGCCTGAATTGTCGTCAGAAACGGTAATTGTTCCAATTCCTACAATTTCTAAGAATATTCGGCGTCGTGGATTTGATCATATCCGAAAAATTGCTATTAAATTATCTCGACGTAGAAAAATAGAATGTCGTTCCCTGCTCCGGCGTAGGAATAACGTAACTCAGCACTTTACGAAGTCTTCCGCTCAGAGAAAACGTCAAGCAAAGGAGTTTTTTGAAATTGCGGGTAAAATTGATAAAAATAAGCGGTATATCATTATTGATGATATCTTTACGACTGGCTCAACTGTGTTGGCGGCGGCGGAATATTTGAAGAAAAATGGCGCCAAACACGTGGAAATTGCGGTTATTGCTAGGCATGGGCGTCCGAAGTTATGAGTGATGATAATGACTGCCGCGATGGATTTCTTGAGCGCGGTATAATTGCTCGGCTAAAATAAGACGGACCAATTGATGTGGAAACACTAAGTTTGATAACGACCAGACGACGTTAGATTTTTGGCGCAAGTCGCTAGTAACTCCGTAAGCGCCACCGATGATGAAGACAATGTGCTTGTCTATATGTTCGGTTATTAGGTCAGATAATTCCGGCGATGATAGGTTTTTGCCGCGCTCATCGAGCAAAATAACAAAGTCGTCCGAATTGAGGCGTGAAAAAATACGCTCAGACTCTTCCTGGCGCGCTCTGTCGCTTTCAAAGCTTGAATGCGGTAGAATAATCATTTCCGCAGCGAAAGGTGCTCGTAGACGCTCTAAAAAACGAGAAACGCCTGGTTGAACCCAGGCTTCATTCTTTTTTCCGATTGTTATAATGGTGATTTTCATAATATCTATGGCGGAGAGAGAGGGATTCGAACCCTCGATGAGTTGCCCCATACCGCTTTTCGAGAGCGGCCAGTTCAACCACTCCTGCACCTCTCCGTATCTAACTAATTCGGGAAATTATTTTTTATCAGTTTTCTTTGAATCTTTGGCGATTGTGGTGCCGATAGCGATCCAAATAATACTCAATAGTAAACTAATGCCTGCCAGTTCAAAGAATGTAATAATCCATTTACCAGCTTCATTCCAAGTTATCATTTCAATAATTACTGCTGCTAACAAGACTGAAATGGCGGTTACGAGAATCGTGGCAATTGTTAAAAGTGCATATTTTACGTACTTAATAAAATTCATACCCCTCCTTAGGTTAATTGGTACACCCGGCAAGATTCGAACTTACGACCTCTGGCTCCGCAAGCCAGCGCTCTATCCAGCTGAGCTACGGGTGCATACAGCCTTTCGAAAATCGATTGGCCATAATGAAAATGTAAAGTACTTTCATTGCTATAAAGCACTGAACTTTTGTATTCTACCACATAAAATATAGTCAATCAAGCTATAGCTTTATCAGTCGAATAAACTTCTCTAAGGCGTCTGGCTTAATTTCTTGCATCGGTAGGCGTGCTCCGAGCATATCGACAATTCTCTCGCCCTCTGCTTCGGAAAAGTAAATAGTTAAACCTGGCGAAAAGCGTTTTACTGGCAATAATAGAATCGAATGTTGGTTGTTTTCGTGAATTAATCCAAATGCGCGAAATTCGCTAAAATCGTGTAAAACATCGGCGATGTAAATGCCTTTGGGGCTAATCGCGTAGTTTATGATTTGAGGAGTTTTGTTTGACAATACAAACAAAGCTACAGCCATAATTGGCAATAAAACTGCGAAAGTCCAGTTCTTAAATACTAAAATTGCTAAAGCCATTAATCCTATCAGCACAATGACAAAAAACACATACCACAATTTACCGCGTTGAACCTGCACGCCTTCTGGTGCGTTCCAAGCTATTGGCTCAGTTAAATCAATCCTGTCAGGTGCTGGCGTTTCAAAGTCTTGGTTTTCTGGACTATCGTTCATGACGTTAGTATATCACGGTGAGAATTAGTGAACAATTAAACGTTAGTGGTTGATCCGCCGCTCAAAGCTGCGCCAAGGATGAAGTTGATTATGGCGTAAGCAAAGACTGCGATTAGTAGACCGATGATTGCATATAAAATTGTGTTTTTGGCGTTTGTGACAGATTCTTTTTTACCGCCAGATATTACGTAGCGGAAACCGCCGAAGATTAGCATAACGACACTTAAGACGCCGACACCGAATAGCATAATGTTGATAGCTCGCCTTACGATTGATGAATCGCCATTAGCCAAGTTGGTTGGCGTATTGTCACCGCGTGCCGCGTTAATTCCGGCTGGCGCACCGCCCTCACCTAATGCGGAAACTGGAGCCGTTACTAAAGCTACGCCGAATCCGATTGTAAGTAATCCTGTTATAATTTTAGAAATATATCCTTTTACCATAATTCTATTATACCCTATTTATGATAAAGCTATTAATAATTACACTTCTATGGTACACTAAATAGTGAATTTGGAGGAGTACCCAAGTGGCTGAAGGGGACGGTTTGCTAAATCGTTAGTATGGAGAGATCTGTAGCGGGGGTTCGAATCCCCCCTCCTCCGCCAAAATTCAGAGATAGTACGGAAGGGTGACCGAGTGGTTGAAGGTACCGGTCTTGAAAACCGGCGTGCGGTAAAACGTACCGAGGGTTCGAATCCCTCCCCTTCCGCCAAAATAGTGCTATTGAAGTCGAAAAATAGGAGATTCATGTGAGTCTCCTGTTTTTTTATTGGTTATGATGGAAATTTTTTATTTCTCTTGTTTGACTTGAATCGTACTTTCATAACTTGCGCCAGATAGACGATCAAACATAAAACGTCGGTTAAATATCGTTACTATGATTGTAATTAATACGAATAGTATGAATGCTAAGAATGCAATTGCGAGCAGACAGAGAAACAATAGCGAATTAGCTTCCTTATTAAATTCATTCGCTAGGTAAAACAAGCCTGCGGGAATGATGCAAAAATATATCGTGAGTAAGATTCCTCTGAAAATTGTGCGAATCCATTTTTTATTTTCAAATGTTAACCCAAACTTTAATAATGCGCTACCAAAAGTTTTACCATTCAGTAGAGGAATTAGGCTAAAATAGAGGGCTAAAAATAGCGAAAACGGAAGTTGGGTTTTTGATAAGGTGTAAGGAATACGGATGATAACAGCGTCGATTATTAGAGATAAACTAACGCGGACTGCAGAAACTCGTGAGCCAGCCTCAAGGGATTTTTCATCTATTTCTTCCCTGGACGGAAGTAGCCACGTCGCAAACCAGCCCAGAAAGTAACCGATGCATCCGCCTACCGTGTTCTGGATGATATCATCGACGTCGGCTAATCGGTAAGGTCCTGAATAGATGAAATAAAGTCCAGACAGTTGCGTTAACTCAAAGAATAAACTTGAAATAGCCGTCAATAACAACGTCTTTTTAAGGCTACATTTGAAATAGTAGCGCAGGTAAATTCCGAACGGAATGAGCATTAAAACGTTGAAAGCAGGAACGTAAAAAGTGGGATGTTTTATCGCCGTAATCCAAGTTGAACTATCTGTTAATACAAGTGGATTGTTCTTTATAAAATCTGCGACGAATGAAAACGGAATTAAATTCAGATTTTCTGCGTAAGTTGTGTGAACGGATTCTGGATTTGGTAACGGTAAAATAACTAAGAAATATACGGTTAATAAATACAGAATAAAGGAATAGAAAATCAAAGTCCGCAACTTATTGACGGAGCCGTATTTTCGATAGTTCGCAATCATATACGGCAATGTGATAAGAAAAGCCAAGATTGGAAAAAGGATTAGTGCGACCTTAATAGAGATTAGATATCCCATAAACTCCATTATACTAAATATTTTCTCTGTAAAATTCAGGATGACTATTTCTATGCTGGGAAATATACTTGACAAAAAACAAAGCTTATGCTAACATTGTAATCAGTATTCTAAAAATAGATACAAAAAGAAAGAATAAAAATGAATTTAGTACAACAGTTTTTCACCGTTACAACTATGTTTGTCAGTTTGAATGTAGCGTTTGGTGTGCTGCTGCACGACACCAACGTCGATAAAGCGTTTTTGTCATCTTGGAAAACGTATAGCGTTCAAAGTGACGTTGAGGGTGAAATAAAAATGCCAGAAACAAAGCCCCATACTCATCCAGAACACGCTCAATTGTCAAATGTGTTGAAAGAAAGTTCAGCGCGACCACGAACTACGCCTCGAAATAACGATAAGAAGCGATTACGTCAAAAATATGCCGCCCGTGGTCAACATACTTTTGACGGATATCACCTTGATTTTGAAGGTATGGGCTAGGCTATTTTAGGCTAATCACTTCCAGCTCTGAAACAAGCCGAGTAATGATTTTTTCTTGCTCGGCTAATTGCTCGCGAGTTTCCTCGACAAGGTGAGCTGGCGCCTTCTCAACGTAAGTTGGATTTTCCAGGCGCTTCTTTAATCCCGCCAATTTCTGACGCGATTCGGCTAGGCGCATTTCCAGATTTTCCTGATGTTGGTATAAAGTTTCACTATCAATATCTAGCCATGCTTCCCTGTTTGCTGCCGCTAATCTCAGTCCACGCGGCTGATCCGTGTGCTCAATTGCCTCAAGCCGCATAAGATGCTTAATTGTGTCTTGATTGTCGGCGATAAGGCTGTCGTTTCCGTATAACAATCGATATTTCTTATTCCCTGGCAGTTCAGCAATCACCCAGCGACCTTCAGCGACCAGAAGCTTAAGTTGCTCGAATTGCTCAGCAGCAATCGGATCAAACTTCTCTGGAGTTGGCCAAGCTTCACGCATCAAAATGCCGTCGGTGTAATTAAGAGTTTGCCAAATAGTTTCCGTAACGAACGGCGCAAATGGATGAGCGATTTTCAAAGAAGTCGCCAAAACCCAAGATAATAACGGACGATTGATTGCGGTTTTAGATGATTCAATGTACCAGTCGGCCACGTCGTCCCAAATGGTGTGATAAACGGTTTCTGATGCCTCTGAGAAGCGATACTGTTCTATTCTAACAGCAATGTTGTTGGCGGCGTCGTTCAATTGGCGAATAATCCAGTGGTCAGCCGGAGTTTGTGGCTCTAAGTCGACAATTTGGTGGTTGTCGCCAATTTGTGCCTCGACAAACCTGGCGATATTCCATAGCTTATTGCAGAAGTTGCGAGCAGCGATAACAGAGCCGCGGTTGAAAGCTTGGCTTTGAGCTGGCGCTCGCCCAGAAATAACTCCCATGCGTGTGGCATCAGATCCGAATTCCGCAACCAATTCCATTGGATTGATAACGTTACCCTTAGACTTGGACATTTTTTGATTGTGTTCGTCGTTAACCATTCCGTGTAGATAAACTTCTTTGAACGGCAACTTCCCTGTTCGGTATAGACTAAGCATGATCATTCGAGAAACCCATGCGCGCATAATATCCATACCAGTTTCCATCATGTCAGTTGGGAAATAATTAGCTAAATCGCCGCCGGTCAGATAATCTGTAACAATATATGGCCATTGACCAGATGAGAACCAAGTATCAAAGGTATCTTCTTCCCTGATATATGTTGTGTCATTTACAACAATACTCTGCTCGTTGGTGCGAGTATCGAATATCCAATCCTTAGGGTTGTTTTCATTTACAAACGCAGGAATTGGTATTCCCCATGGAATTTGTCGTGAAATATTCCAGTCTTTCAATTGCTCAAGATATGCGATAAGTTCTTTGCGCTTGGATGCTGGATAAAAAGTAATTTCTTCTTTTTTAAGCGCGTCAATTGCTGGCTGCGCGAGCGATTGCGTTTTAATAAACCACTGCTCTTTAATCATTGGCTCAATTACGCTGCCACACTTATAGCAATGTCCAACGGCGTGTTCAATTTCAGTTTCACCGCGACGTAGCTCCAGTGCTTCTAGTGCTTCCAAAACTCGAGCGCGAGCTTCTACTGGTGTTAATCCTAAGAACTGCGTTGGCACGTTTATCATCTTTCCTTCTGGGCTGATAATTGACTCTATAGGCAAATCGTGGCGTTTTGCAATTTCAAAGTCGTTCGGATCGTGTGCTGGCGTAATCTTGACTGCACCGGTGCCGTAACTCATGTCGACGTATTCGTCCGCGATGATAGGAATTTCTTTATCGACAATCGGCAGTAAAATGCGAGTTCCAACCAATTTTTTGTATCGCTCATCGTCTGGATGAACCGCTACAGCAACGTCGCCGAGCATAGTTTCTGGTCGCGTAGTGGCTATGATAATCTCGCCAATTTTATCTAATGTCGGGTAGGCTATTTTCCACAACTTCCCTTTTTCATTCTTATGTTCTACCTCGATGTCAGCAAAGCTGGTTTGGTGTTTGGTGCAATAATTGACAATTCGCTCACCTCTGTAGACCAAATTGTCGTCCCACATTTTCTTAAACGTATCATATACAGTGTTGATAACTTTGTCGTCCAGAGTGAATGTCAAATGCTTCCATGACGCACTAACACCTAACGCGCGCAATTGCAGCTCCATATTGCCACGTTTTTCTTGTACAAAATTCCAAACTTGACTATACAATTGGTCACGTGAAAAATCGAAGCGACTCTTCCCTTGCTTCGTTAATTCTCTTTCATATACAACCCAAGTTTCAAATCCAGCGTGGTCGGCGCCTGGAATAAATACAGCGTCGTCTCCCTTCATTCGGTGATAACGAATCAGGATATCCTTCAAATTCATATCGAGTGCGTGCCCGATGTGCAGATTACCGTTCGCGTTAGGTGGCGGCATAATGATTGAATATGGCTTGCCTACCCCTGTTGGTTCTAAAGCCTCACTAGTTTCCCAGAGGGCGTAAATATTTGGTTCGTAATCGTTTGGTATGTATTGTTTAGCTAGCTGCATAAGTTATTCCATGGTTTTTTCATGTGAAAAAAGACAAAAGAAAACAAAGTAGCTTTTCACGTGCAAAAGCCCTTAAATATGTAATCCTCTAATTTCTCCACATGTTTATATTACATCTTAATTATACCACAAATTTATGTGGTGTGATGGATGAAATAAGGTTATTTTCTAATCGTTTGATATGCTCGATATAGCCAATATTGAAGTGGCTTTAAGGGAAGTTCCCAGGTTGATCCAGAATGGACATCTTCGCCGCCGAATGATCGCTTGAATTTCGTAAAGCCAGCCCACGGGTGATTTTTTGGTGCGTTTTCAGGCGCAATTCCGTATAAATCGACTTTCTCCATTTGACGATGTTTTGCATCGATTATTGCTTCGGTGAGCAGGGCAGTTCCAGCGTTAAGTTTGCGATATTCTGGCGTAGAATTTGCTGCTGCATGTGCGTAAATTCGAGTTGTTTTTGAGTCGAAAAATAGGGCAGTAGCAATTACTTTATTGTCGTATGTCGCGTACCAAAATGAAGCGTCCTTTGATGGTAGCAGGGAGCTAGCTTGCTTATGAAAATATGAATCTGGGTGCGGCGACATGCCAGTTCGTTTGGCAACTTCGTGTATCAATTCTAGGAAATATTTAATATCGTCTGGGTTTTGAGATTGATGAACCGTTACGCCTTTTTTGTGATAATTCCTATAACAATTCCTTACAGGTTGCGCCATACTTGCTATGATTTCTTCCTCTGGTTGTTGGAGGTTGATAACGTGCGTATGTTCTGGCTGTAAATGGACGTAAGTGGCTTTCTTCCAATGCTCATCAGATAATACCTTAGAAAAGGTGGGTTTAATTGGTCCGACTCTAAGGAAAGTAACGCCAAGTTTTTTGCCGAGCTCTGCTAAGTCTTTTAGTGCTAATCGTAATGTTTCTTCGTTAATAGCGGTTGGACCGAAGGGGCAATATAAGCGGGAATTGCCTGTGCCGCGCTCTAATATTGCGAAATATTCCCATCCTTCACCTATGTTGTGAAAGACTTTTCGACCGAGCGATTGTTGAAATTTTTCCCAAGCTGATGATTGTAGAAAATGTTGATTCATGTTGTAATCCTCACAACGTTATATTGCTGTCATTGATAAACTTGGCTGAACTTCCAGGTCGTATGGATCTGTCGGTTCGTCAATTTGAGATCTGAAATAACCGAGAGTAGCAATCATCGCGGCGTTATCTGTACAGAGTTGGATAGGGGCATATTCGATGTCAATTGGCAAAGCTTCGCGTAATTGACGGCGCAATTCTTGATTAGCTGCGACTCCGCCAGCGATTACGACAGAGGCTGGCTGGAAATTGTCAAACGCCTTCTTTGTTTTATTTACGAGAGTTTTTATGGCTGTATATTGGAAACTCGCCGCCATATTACGTCGTAATTCGTCATCTACGAGCGCTGGAAGCTCATGAGAGGGAAAAGTGAAGTCTTTACCGACTTCGTGCTGAACGGCTCTCAAAACGGCTGTCTTAAGCCCAGAGAAGGAAAAATCGTATTCGCCGGATAATTTGGCGATAGGTAAGTGGAACGCGTGCGGATCGCCAAGTTCAGCGACTTTAGCAATGGCTGGGCCGCCAGGATAAGGTAAGCCGATGATTTTAGCAACTTTATCAAACGCTTCGCCAACCGCGTCGTCTTGAGTTTGTCCAATAAGTTGATAATCACCGTGGTTTTTAAATAGGACAAGTTGTGAATGCCCGCCTGAAACGATTAACGAAAGCATAGGGAATGACGGCTGCTGTTTCGGCAATGTTAGAGATAAATTGTCGGCTTGTTTGTTGATAAAATTGGCGTACACGTGAGCTTCTACATGATGAATCTTAAAGAGCGGCTTATTATGGATAATAGCGAGAGTTCTGGCGGCGAGAGTGCCGATTAATAGCGAGCCAATAAGCCCCGGCGCGTAAGTAACGGCGATGGCGTCAATATCATCCCAAGTGCAATTTGCGTCAGACAAAGCTTTTTTAATGATGGGATTTACAACTTCCAAATGACTACGCGCGGCAATTTCTGGAATAACTCCGCCGTATTCTGCGTGAATGTCAATTTGAGAATTGACGACATTTGAAAGCAAGCGTTCGCCATCTTCAACTATTGACGCCGCTGTTTCGTCACAACTGGATTCGATTCCCAAAATCCTCATTTGTTTTTATTATAGCAAATATAAGTGGTAAAATGGGTATTATGAAAAACGAGTTGGTAAAAATTGCTAGAAAAACGCTACCTCAAGGAGCTTTGGAAAAAACCGAAAACGCCTATAGAGTTGCGCGCACGAAGATGATTAGCCTAAGATACGGCAATCCAGCTCGTGGCTTGAGAATTATTGCAGTAACAGGGACGAACGGGAAAACTACGACCGCTTGTTATATCAATGAGATCTTGAAAGAGGCTGGCTTTAAGACTGCATTATTTACGACGGCGGTGATTGAAATTGCTGGCAAGGAAAAGATAAATGATTTGAATGCGACGGTTCCGACTGTGGCGAGGCTGTTTAGCTTTTTCCAGACAGCTCAGCGCGAAGGTGCGGAATATGTGATTTTAGAGGCGACAAGTCACGCTCTGTCGCAGCATAAATTTGACGGTGTGCCAATTGAGGCGGCGGTGATGACTAACTTGACTCAAGACCATTTGGATTATCACAAAACGATGGAAGCTTACGCGGCGGCTAAGGCTAAATTGTTTGAGAAAAAGCCGAAATATATCGTGCTGAATCGTGATGACGAGTGGTTTGAATATTTTGATAAGTTTACGGCTTCTGGCGAGAAAATGACTTACGGGACGAATCCAGAGGCTGAAGCTCACTTGACGCACGTTAAGTTATATAAAAAGGGAACAGAGGCGAGTTTACTGATTGACCATCAAACTCATTTGGAGTTGGCGACTAATTTGCCTGGCGAATTTAACGTGATGAATATGTCGGCTGCGGTGTCGTTGGCATATTTGTTGGGAATAAAGTTGGAAGATATCCAAGAGGGCGTAGCGAATTTGGAAGCGATTCCTGGACGATTCGAGCGAGTAGAAAATAAGCTTGGAATTGATATTATTGTGGATTATGCTCACACGCCAGACGCGCTGGAAAAATTGCTAAAAACCACTCATAAAATTACCAAGGGGCGATTAACTTTGGTATTTGGCGCATGCGGCGACAGAGATAAGACGAAGCGACCGATTATGGGCGAACTGGCGGCTAATTTGGCGGATAGAATTTTCCTAACTGACGAGGAGAGCTATAACGAAAATCCAGACGAAATTCGGGCAATGATTCGTCAGGGAATTGAGCGAACGAAAAAGGCTCATAAGATGACGGAAATTGCTGACCGAAAACAGGCGATTTATCAGGCTTTGAAGTCGGCTGTTCGCGGCGATACGATCCTGATTACGGGTATGGGTCATGAGCAGTACCGAATTGTGAATGGCAAGCGAATTCCGTGGAACGATAAGAAGGTCGTTCAGGAAATTATTTCTGAGATTGAGAAAAAGAGTCGTAAAATTTCGCTTTAATCTGTTTCCAGCTTTGTGATTGGCGAACTAATTTTTCTGCATCATTTGGGTCGAGTAGTAATTCTTTTACGGCGTCTTCAAGATAAATGCCGCCCTGCGAGCCTTTGAATAGAATTGTCGTATCTTTAATATCGCTATTTTTCAGGAATTCTCCAGCCTCAATCGCTGTGTCAAAAGAAATTACTTTACAGCCATTTTCTTCAGCAATTGGTGCGAGGTGTTTTTTTGACATTTTGCCAACAGTGATGAGCAATTCTAACTGTTTAGGGCCGCAAATTTCGCCGATTTTTTTATGCTCCGATTCGGATGTTTCGCCCAGCTCATTCATATCGCCCAATACGGCAATTTTATGATTAGCAGAGATGGAATAGAGCGTTTTTAGCGAATTTTCCATGGCAATAGGACTGGCGTTGTAAGTGTCGTCCAACAATGTACAGCCGCGTATGCCACGTAAAATATTCATTCTTCCTGAAACTGGTTTGATTTTCGTTAAAGCTGCCGCAACCTCTTCAATATTCATTCCGCAAGCTAACCCCGCCGCCGCCGCACCAGTGATTGAGCGGATATTGTGTTTGCCTAATACAGAAATATTTATGTCCTGAGAAGTTTCTTCGGAGTGTCTTAAATTGACAATACAACCAGTGTCTGTAGTCTTTTTAATTTCCAGGAAAACATCAGCGGATTCGTCGCCGTAACTCACACGATTTCCAACTATGAGATTATGATATTTTTTATTGATATCGTGAAGGTTGAAGATGGTTTTTTTAGCGACTTGGCTAATGGATAATTCCTCATGAGCTACCGTATTCATATTTTTGAAAAACTCCATATGCTCAGGAGCAACAGAGGTAATTATGGCAATGTCGGGCTGAATATAGCGTATAAAAGTAGCCATTTCACCAGGGCAATCAATGCCGCATTCTTGAATGATTATATCTGGCGATTCGGGGCTTTTTATGCTGGCGTGTGCCGCGGAGAAGACTTTTAGCCAGGCTAGGGGAGATTTGGCGTTTTTTGGTCCGTCTATGCCTAAGATTTCCAGCGGCGCACTTAAGGTTGTGTTCAAATTGCCACGACTATGGCGCACGGTGAATTTTTCTGATAGAACAGTGGCGGTTGCTGATTTTACGCTAGTTTTACCAACGCTGCCGACTACGGCAATTAGTTTGGCGTCAGGATGAGATTTAAGATATTTTTTTACGTAAGAGCCGAGAATTGTTTCTAAGAGATGTTTGAATAATTGCATGGAGCTATTATAACAGATTGAGGAGTAGTAGGGAGAGGAGCATGAGGTTGCCTCTTTAGTGATTTTATGGTATTAAGCAACCATTGTATGGAGATTGCTAGAGGATTAGGAGCAGCTTTTAATAAAGTTGTACGAGACATAATTAGCAAAAGGCAATATGCTCACAAATCAGAACTTATATCGGACGTTCAGGGTGCTATGGATTGTCTTGGCTATGGCGATGAGGAAATTGAAAGTGCATATAAATTCTTAGATCACGTGATCAATGGTATGCGTCACGAAATCGCTGCTGAAATAGCTTTAAGGAAAACTAAGGGAGTACGGGCTGTTCATACGACTAGCATTGACGATGATCTTGCTGGAATAGATCTTATAGTTGAATATAAGGGTCATGTAATTGGTCTTGATATAAAATCAACGCTAGGCTCTGCGCGGAATGCTAATAATAGTGACCGTGATGAGGGGCATCACGCTACTTGGTCTGGTTTCGACCATAGACGGGGTGACTTTGGTCCTTATGGAAACAATTTAATGCCGAGTAATAAAGCTGTTGAAAGGGTGTGTTCACTTTATAAGGAAGAACTTGAAGAAATATCTAGGAATGAAGACAGTCGTCATAAAAAGAAATAGGTCCGCTTTCCCATCCAATACGGGTGGCGCTACCTACTTCTGTGTGAATATTACCACGACCGTTGTAAAAAATCTAGAAAGTCGAGGCACAGGAGATAATTAGCACTCACACTTGACGAGTGCTAATTTGTTGCGTTACAATAGATACGTTGTTAACGAAATGGAGGATAACGTGAGTACACCTATTAAGCCTCTTGGCGACCGTGTTGTAGCGGTGCGTGAAGAAGCAAAGACTCAGACAGCGAGCGGAATTTACTTGCCTGATAACGCTAAAGAAAAGCCAGTAGTTGCGGAAGTTAAAGCAGTTGGCGGCGATGTGAAGAACGTCAAAGTTGGTGATCGGATTGTCTATAAGGAATATTCGACTACGGATTTGAAAATTGACGGCACGGAATATTTGATCGTCCGCGAAGAAGATATTTTAGCAACGGTTGTTGGATAAAAAGGGGAGTTTAATTATGGCAAAAAAAGTTTTTTATGATGACGATGCGCGAAATCGCGTGCTTGGCGGAGCTAAATCGCTATATGACGCAGTTAAGGTGACTTACGGTCCGAAGGGTCGCAATGTTGTGATTGCGAAGGGTTTTGGCGGTCCAACTGTTACTCATGACGGTGTAACTGTGGCTGAAGGAATTGAATTGCCAGAAAACGATGACGAAACGCTGGGCTATAAAGTTGGTGCCGATTTAATCAAACAGGCTGCTAAGAATTTGAACAAGCAAGCAGGCGACGGCACGACGACTGTAACGGTGTTGACATACTCGATTTTGAAAGAGGCAAATCGATTGATTGCGGCTGGACATAATCCGATGGAACTTAGGAGAGGCATCGAGCAAGCTGGCGCGGAAATTGTTAAAGAATTGAACAAATTGGCTGAGCCGATTGAAGGCAAGTCTGACCGCGTGGCTGAAGTTGCTACGATCTCGGCGGGCGATGCAGAAATTGGTAAATTGATCGCTGGAGTTATTGAAAAGGTTGGCAAAGACGGCGTGGTTACTGTTGAGGCTGGTCAAGGTTTGGAGCTGGAAGCTGAAGTTGTTGAAGGTTTTAGCTTGGACAAGGGCTGGGTGAGTCCGTTCTTTGTTACTGACGCGGGTCGCCAGGAAGCTGTGTACGAAAAGCCAGCAATTCTAATCACCGACAAGAAGATTTCTAGCGTGCAGGAATTCTTGCCAATGTTGGAAAAATTGGCACAAAGCGGTAAAAAGGACGTTGTTCTGATTGCCGATGAAGTTGAAGGCGAAGCTTTGAGCATTTTGGTCTTGAACAAATTGAAGGGCGTATTTAATACCGTAGCAGTTAAGGCACCAAGTTTCGGCGATCGTCGCAAAGATGTTCTTCGTGATATCGCTGTATTGACTGGCGCGACTGTGATTTCTGAAGATCACGGATTGACATTCGAAAACGCTGGCTTGGAAGTTTTGGGTTCGGCGCGCAAGGTGATTGTTGGCAAAGACGAGACGACAATTATCGAAGGTGCAGGCAAACCTTCAGGCGTGAAGGAGCGAATTGCTGAGATTAAGTCACTTTCAGAAAATGCTTCTAGCGAGTATGAGAAAGAGCAGTTCGACAAGCGTGCTGCAGCGCTATCTGGTAAAGTTGCGGTTATTAAGGTTGGCGGCGCGACTGAGACTGAAATTGACGAGAAGAAATTCCGCGTTGATGATGCGGTGGCGGCTACTAAGGCAGCTTTGGCTGAGGGAATTGTCGCTGGTGGTGGCGTAACTTTGGTCAATTTGGCTGGCAATCTAAAAGTTAGCGGCGCGGATAGTTTGTCAGTTGGTCGACAAATACTAAAAGACGCTCTGAAGCAACCATTCTTGCAGATTATGAAAAATGCTGGGTTGAATGCCGACGCGTTGCTTGCTCAAGTTGAATCTGGCAAACCTGGATTCGGCGTTAACGTTATGAAGCCAGAAGATGGTTTAATTGACGTGAAGAAGGCTGGCGTGATTGATCCGGCTCGTGTGACTAAAGAAGCTGTTCAAAATGCAGTGTCAATTGCGTCAACTGCGGCAACTATGGGTGCTTTGGTGGTTGATATTCCAGAGGCTGAAGTTGCAGCTGCTCCTGGCGGTATGCCGGGAATGGGCATGATGTAAATCTGCCCCGAGCAATAAAAATCCCGCCGAAAATGGCGGGTTTTTATTTTGGAGAAATGGCTTAACGAGGATTTGAGAAATAGTCGATTTCTTTAATAATATCCAGTAGAGCCTGAGCACGGCGAGCTTCGTCAACAATAGCTATGGCAGCGTCGTGTGCTGGTGCGATCAGAGTTTTATCGTCCGTAGAACGAAGAAGTAACAGGTAAGTATCAAACTTTTCTTCTGGAGAAACATCCAGCTTGTCGACTAATGGACGCAACTCGTTCAAAGCTGTTTGCTTAATTGTATCAAGCGCAGGATCTGCGGCTGCAGCTGGAGCTGGTGTGCTGACTGTTGGAGTTGGCATAACTGGCTCTGGAGCGGCAGGCTTCGCTATATCAGTAGCAGGCTCATCGTTCTGATCTGTAGCGACAGGATCCGGTGAGATGGTTGCAGGATTAATTACAGGTGAAGCTGTAGCATTTGTTTCTTCGAATTGTAAATTATTGTCTGTATCTTGTGATACACCAGCTAATACCTTAGCCAGTTCTTGGTCGTCACTGAATGATTGATTAGCTTGAGAATCCATTATAACCCACCTTATATATTAAATTGTTTAAGCTTATATATGTTACACTATAACATGAGTTAATCAAGGAGCGCAAGATGTTAGATGATATGAATGTGATAAAACAATATGATCCAGGCGACGTTTTAAGCGGCGTTTTGAATATTCCAGAACAAGCTCGATATGAAGTATCGATCCACGAAGGTGCGAATCAGCGTCGAGATTTTAAGAATATTGTGATCGCGGGAATGGGTGGTTCGGCTTTAGCGGCTGATATGGTTCGAGTTTTGACCGCGGGCTGGTTGCACATTCCGCTTGAAGTGGTGAAGGGCTATGATTTACCGGGATTTGTGGGCGAGGAAACGTTGGTTATTGCGGTTAGTCATTCGGGCAATACTGAGGAAACCCTGAGTTGTTATCAACAAGCATTGGAGAAGAAAGCGTGCTTGGCAGCTATGTCGACTGGCGGGGCGTTGATTGAGCGAGCGAAGAATGACAACGTAACTTACGCCCAAGTTCCAGCTGGCGCGCAGCCACGAATGTCGACAGTTTATCATCTGCGAGGATTATTGAAACTATTGCAACATTTTTGGGTGATTGATAATGATTTGTATGATCAGGTAAAAAATAGCGCTGATTGGTTGGCGGGCGAGATATCTAATTGGACAGCCAAAACGCCAGAAGCTGATAATTTGGCGAAGCAGATTGCGAAATTAACAATTGGCAAGACGTTGGTTGTTTTTGGCGGTGAATTGACTTGGCCGCTGGCGTATAAGTGGAAAATTAGCTGGAATGAATCAGCGAAGAATTTGGCGTTCTCGAATCAATATCCAGAATTTAATCATAACGAGTTTATAGGTTGGTCGTCGCATCCAATAGAGAAGCCATTTACGGTTTTTGATATTCGTAGCAATTTGGAACGGGACAGAATCCGCGAACGAATGGAGCTTAGCGACCGATTGTTAAGTGGCAAGCGACCAAAGGCGCACGTGTTGGAGCTTCGAGGGAAGACGCTTATGGAGCAATTACTGTGGGGTTTGGTGCTGGCTGACGCGGCTAGTATTTACACAGCTATTCTTAATGGAGTCAATCCTGGTCCGGTTCAGTTGGTTGAAAAATTGAAAGCGGAACTTAGTTAATTTAATATCGTAGAGATTCGATTGGGTCGCGTCTGGTGGCGCGGGCTGCTGGATATACGCCAGAAATTACGCCGATGATTATTGATAGTCCAATTGATAAGACGGCTGTTTGCCAATAAATATAAGGCGTGAGAGGCAAGTATAAGCTGGCAATATAAGCTCCCGCCAAGCCTAAGCCGTAGCCCAATATTCCGCCGAGGAATCCGATGATTGCTGCTTCGATTAGGAATTGATTGATGATATCCCAGCCTGTGGCGCCTACGGCTCGTCTGACGCCTACTTCACGCTGACGCTCGGCGACATTGACAAGCATCACGTTCATAACGCCTATTCCACCGATTAACAGAGAAATAATGCCGATGACAGTTAAGATTATCGAGAGAAACCTCGCGACATTAGACTTCTTTTCATTTATCTCTTCTCCAGAAACGATTCGATAATTCTTATCGCTATCATGATTCTTCTTCAGAATATCGTCAGCCGATTTTATGACTGAATTGAGATTTTTATGATCTTTGGTAGTTACGATGATTTGCTGAATTTGCGGCGTTCCTTGAGTGAATTTTTTAATCACGGACAATGGAATAATCGCGGCGTTATTAAAATTCACGTCCAAATAACTGGCTGGATTTTCAATATTTTTTAACACGCCAACAACAGTTAACGGCTGATTTCGGATGTAAATAACGTTTCCGATGGATCTTTCGGTGCCGAACAAATCGACCGACAATTGCTGACCGACGACAACTCCGCCGATGTCGTTAATAAATTGCCCAGTAGCAATTTGCAAATTAGCGACGTCTTTTAGCGATTCCGTACTACCGATTAACGCGGCGTTTTGGATATCGATTTTACCTTCGCGGGCGCGCAGTTCGGCGTGCAGAAATGCAATTGGCGCGGCTTTCGTATTGGCAATTTTTCCTATATCCCTGGCGTCCGTTTCAGTCAATGTGTTGACTGTCGTCGTGTTGTCGGATTCAGTCAGCAGATTCGGGACGGCTTTTTGATTGCCAGATTTAACGATGGCAACAGGGGTGGATGATTGATTGGAATTGTCGCCGAATAGGTGATTAAATCCGCCAGTTAGAGATAGAACCATGGTAATGCTGGCGATGCCAATAGCTACGCCTACAATTGTCAAAAATGTTCGTCCGCGATTAGCTCGTAGCGCCTGAGTAGCGTTCTCAAAATGATTTTTTACTAATATTTTCACGATTTTTTCGCCCTCGATTTCTTTGAATATTTTTGCTTCTTAGGTTTTTCTTCTTTTTCATCGTCTACAATTAACTTCTTAGTGAACTTGCGCTTTTCCTTATGCTCGTCAGTGTCGATTTTTCCGTCCAACATAGTGATGACGCGACTGGCATAATGGGTCAATTCTGGGTTGTGAGTAACCATAATTATAGTGTTGCCGCGACGGTGTAAGTCGGACAATTCTTCCATAATAAGATGACTCGATTTGCTGTCCAAGTTTCCTGTTGGCTCGTCGGCTAAGATAATTGACGGACTATTAACCAACGCTCTGGCAATTGCTACGCGCTGAACCTGACCGCCAGACAATTGATGCGGCATGTAATATTCGCGCTGTCCCAGATGAAAAGTTTTCAAAATGCGGCTAGCCTCTTGAAGTCGTTTGACTTTCCCAAGCCCTTTATATGTTAGCGGCAACGCTACGTTTTCAATTACAGTCAGGCGAGGAATAAGATTGAAATTCTGAAAAACGAAGCCGATGTGTTTGGAGCGAATTTTGGCGCGTCGTCGCGAACTCAGATTGTCGACAGCTACATCGTCCAGATAATATTCGCCCTCTGACGGCTGGTCTAATAGTCCAAGGGTGTTTAATAAAGTAGTTTTTCCGCAACCGCTTGGGCCCATAATAGCGATAAATTCACCCTTTTTAACGGTTAAATCGACGTTATCTAAGGCGCGAATCTCAGCATCACCAAAGCCAAATTTTTTGGTGACATTAACAAGCCTAATGCGTGGTGGAATAGTTTCTTTCATCTTTGACTTATTATAGAGAATAAACGTCAGTAAGTGCAACCATAAGGGGCAATAAAGTTGTGGTATAATTATCAACAAGGAAGGGTGCAGGAGTGGTTGAACTGGCACGCCTGGAACGCGTGTAACGGAGCAATCTGTTCGAGGGTTCGAATCCCTCTCCTTCCGCCAAGAAGATTATTTACCGACAGTATTTAAGTATTGTCGGTATTTTTTTGTTAAAAAATCGTAGACAGGGGCGGCTCATCTGGTCGTGAAATAAATAGGTTGTAATTTTTACTAAATAGCTTGCAAAACACTAGATATAGCGGCTATAGTTATTATTGTACGCTATATATATAGCGAGCCCATAAATAAACAAAAACACAAGCTACGAAGATAAGCCACCAGATGAGGTGTTGGTGGCTTATCTTTAAGAGGGGAAATTAAGGAGGGTATGTGAAAGAAATTAACGTAGTCAAACGCGACGGAACAAAAGAACCGTTTGATGCTAATAAAATTAACACGGCTATTTTAAAGGCGTGCGAAGGTTTGCCGGACCAAATTTCTAAGGTCGTTCAGGTGGCGACTGAATTGCAATTGACATTATTTGATGGAATTACAACCGAGCAATTGGACGAGGCGGTTATTCAAACGGTGCTCCAAAACGTTAAAGACGATCCAGATTACGATAAAATCGCGGCACGATTATTACTGAAAACTGTCTATAAGCAGATTTTGGGCGATTATGAAACGGCGGAAGAATTGAAAAAGCTTCATGCGCGCGAATTTCCGAAGTTCGTTAAGGCGGCAGTGAAAGAAGGATTGCTAGATAAGCGCATGGCTGACGGTCGATTTGACTTGAAAAAGCTGGCGGCGGAACTTGATCCAGCGCGTGATGATTTGAGTAAATATTTGGGTGTGGTGACCAATAAAAACCGCTATGCTCTTCGCAAGCAAAACGGCTCGCCAATTGAAACACCTCAGTTTACGCACATGCGTATTGCTATGGGGCTTAGCTATAACGAATCTGACCCAACAGCTGCGGCGATTGAGTTTTATAATCACATGAGCAATTTGGAATATGTTCCGGGCGGCTCAACGCGAGTTAACGCTGGCGGTTCGTTCCCACAACTTAGCAACTGCTTCTTGCTTAATGTCGATGACGATATGGAATCAATTGCTAAGGCTGTTCGCGACACAATGTGGATTGCTAAAGGTACGGGCGGAATTGGCATTGGCTTTACAAAGCTACGTGCGGCGGGCAGTCCAGTTAAAACCACCAACACTGAATCGACTGGACCGATTCCATTTATGAAGATGATTGATACGGCGCTTTTTGCGGTTTCTCGTAAGGGAAAAAAGGCTGGTGCGGCTGCAATTTATATGGAAAACTGGCACCTTAATTTTGATCAATTTGTCGATCTTCGTCAAAACTCTGGCGATCCATATCTAAGAACCAGATTTGCGAATACTGCGGTATTTATCTCTGACGAATTTATGAAGCGAGTAGAAAAAGATCAAGATTGGTATTTGTTTGATCCAGCGGAAACTCCAGATTTGACGGAATTATATGGTGAGGCGTTTTCGGCGCGATATAAAGAATATATAAAGATGGCAGAAGCTGGAAAATTGCGAACATTTGATAAAGTTCCAGCCCGTCAGCAATTTAAGCGCATTTTGACCAGCTTACAGGCGACATCGCATCCGTGGCTAACTTGGAAAGATACGATTAACGTGCGAGCATTAAATAACAATACGGGCACAATTCACCTCAGTAACTTGTGTACGGAAATTACATTGCCGCAGGATAAAAACAACATTGCGACGTGTAACTTGGTGAGTATCAATTTGTCGGCGTTTCTTAGCGAGGATAAGACTTGGGATTGGGATAGATTGAAAGAAGCGGCTCGTGCGGCAGTGCGACAATTGGACAATTTGTGTGATATCACTCAAACGCCAATTCCAGAAGCGATGCATTCAAATCAACAAACTCGAGCGATTGGCCTCGGGATTATGGGTCTTTCTGACGTGCTGGAAAAGTTGGGTTATTGCTATGAGTCAAAAGAAGCGTACGATTTGGTTGATCAATTGACGGAGTTCATTAGCTATCACGCCATCGATCAGTCGGCTGATTTGGCAAAAGAATTAGGCAGCTATCCAACGTTCGCGGGCAGTGGCTGGAGTAAGGGAATCCTTCCGATTGATACGGTTGATAAGCTGTCGAAAGATCGCGGCGTAAAGGTGAAAATAGACCAAAAGACGCGACTGGACTGGGATGGTTTGCGAAAGAAGGTGAAGAGGGGAATGCGAAATGCGACTCTTATGGCGATTGCGCCGACGGCTAATATTGGTCACGTGGCGGGAACGACTCCTGGAATTGATCCGCAATTTGCGCAGATTTTCAGTCGCTCGACTCTGAATGGTAAGTTCTTGGAAGTGAACCATAATTTAGTTCGCGATTTGAAGAAACTTGGATTGTGGGATGATTTGAAAGATGAGATTTTTGCGGCTCAGGGCGATATTCAAGATATTGACGGCATTCCGCAAAACATCAAGGATGTTTATAAAACAAGCTTCCAGCTTAGCCCGTATGCGTTTATTGAAGTGGCAGCCAGGGCTCAGAAGTGGGTCGATCAGGCGATTTCTCGAAATATGTATCTGGAGACGCGAGATATTGATGAATATGTGAAGATTTATTCGGAAGCGTGGAAACGTGGCTTGAAAACGACATATTATCTACACGTTAAGCCGCGTCATCAGTCGGAGCAGACGACAGTTTCAGTTGATAAAATTGCAGAACAAAAAGTCCGCACAAATAGCAAAGTGCGCGGATTTGGATTTGCGAAAATTAATAAATAAGGAGGAAATTAAGATGGGAATTTTAGGTTCAGGATTACGCGATGGATTGTCGCTTCACCCAATTCGTTACCCTTGGGCGTATGATCTTTATAATCAAGCAGTGGCTAACACGTGGTTTCCAAATGAAGTTCAATTGGTGCAGGATTTGGCGGATTTTGAAAAATTGTCAGACGACGAAAAACACGCATTGAAAACAGTTATTAGCTATTTGAATCCAAACGAGTTATTGATCAATAAATCATTGGCGTTTGGCATTTATCCATATGTGAACGCGGCGGAAGCTCAACTATATTTGTCAAAACAGATGTGGGAAGAAGCCAACCACTTCATGACGTTTGAATACATTATTGAGACATTTCCATTTGATCGCGAGGAAATTTATGCTGCGGGATTTGGTAAAAAATCATTGGCGGATAAGGCTGACTTCCAGAATAAACATTTGGACGTGATGCTTGATCCGAATTTGGATATTTATTCGCTGGAAGGCAAGAAGGACTTCGTTAGATCTTTGGTGGCGTATAACATTGTGCTTGAGGGAATTTGGTTCTATTCAGGCTTTATGGTTGGCATGAGCTTCCGCCAGCGTAATTTGTTGCGTAATGTTGGCTCACTGCTGGACTGGATTACTCGCGATGAAAATCTTCACTTGACGTTTGGTATCAATTTGCTTTTGACAATTTTGGACGAAAATCCAGAATTGCAAACGCAGGAATTCGCAGAAGAAATCCGTGGCTTGATTCTGCAGGCGGTGGAGCTTGAGAAGGCTTACAATAAGGATATGTTACCAAAGGGAATTTTGGGATTGAATGCTGATTATGTTAACCAGTACGTTATGCATATGACCGACCGACGCTTGCAGGAGTTGGGTTTTGAGCCTGAATATAACGTGCCAAATCCAGCCAAATGGATGGCAGCCGCCAACGATACGCTGGAATTGGTGAATTTCTTCGAAAGTACAAACACTAGTTACGAGGTTAATACCACGAAGTAATGGGAGTTGATGATATGAACGAATTAGCGAAAGAAATATTAGATACAGTCGAAGTTGGCGCGTTGGCAACGGTGAATGTTGATAGAACTCCTTTGGTAACACCGCTACACTTTGCATGTTTTGGTAATTCTATAATTTGGATATCAGAGCCGACTGCGCGCCATTCAGAAAATGCGTTTCGAAACGGTAAGGCGGAATTTGTGGTTTGGGACGACAAAAAGCGAGCAGTTTTCTTAAAAACTAACGTGACTGAACTTCCAGAATCTGAGAAAGAGGCGGCAATGGCGGCTTATAAAGAGAAGCTGGCTGATTTTATGCCGCGTTGCCAAAATCCGCAAATATACGTTGCGCCAATTGGTGAACTTGATGAAAAAACTACAACGGGCAATTGGCTACATTTTATTGCATAAGCACTATATCTAGCGTAAAATTAGTTAAGTAACTACTAAATATAGGGGAAAATGAAAATGAACGCAAATCAGATTATTACTGATGACATGACTTTGGAAGAAAAATTGAGTGCCATTGACGCAGCTCTTAAAGCGGCGCAGGAAGCGGCTGATGATCAAGCAAAGTCGAACGGCACTGTTGCGGCACCAGTTGACCCAGCAAGTTTGACTATTTGTGACGGTTGCGAATAATATGTCGTCACCGCGCAAATATATATTTGTTACGGGTGGTGTATTGTCTGGTGTAGGCAAGGGAATTACTGCTGCTAGTATTGGCGCTGTCCTTCAAGCTAAGGGTGTTTCTGTTTCTGTTCAAAAATGTGATCCATATTTGAATGTTGATGCTGGACTATTGAACCCAAAAGAGCATGGCGAATGTTTTGTGACAAAAGACGGTGCTGAAACTGACTTAGATTTGGGTCATTATGAGCGTTTTTTGGATTTGGAATTGACGCAAAAAAATGCAACATTATCCGGCCGATTATTGCGTGATTTGATTGCGGACGAGAGAGCTGGTAAATTTGGCGGTCAAACAGTACAAATGGTCCCTCATTTAACCAATTCTATTAAGAAAGCCATTCATCTGGCTGCTGAGGGTGATGTTCATATCGTAGAGATCGGCGGCACGGTCGGCGATTATGAAGGGCTCAGTTTTATTGAGGCTATTCGAGGATTCGCCCTAGACGTTGGTCGCGAAAATTGTCTATTTGTTCATGTCGTATATGTACCGTTCTTAGAGGCGTCGCATGAATATAAGACAAAACCCGCTCAAAACGCCTTGGCTGATTTGCGTGGTTTTGGAATTATGCCCGATGTCGTGGCAGTTCGTACGGAAGGTCACGATAAACCGCCGCGTAGTATTGGTGAGAAAATTTCTATTTCGTCTGGTATTCGCAGCGAAGGAATCGTAATGATGCCAAATGTCGATACTGTATATGAAGTTCCACTAACAGTGTACCGCGACTTAGGCAAGTTACTCGGCGAATTTACTAATAATTCGGTTGAGCCAGATTTACGACGTTGGCAACATTTAGCCAAACGAGATACATCAGAGTATGCTAAGCGTGTTACGGTAGGTTTGGTTGCTAAATATATAGACAATTCCGACACATATTTATCTGTAACAGAGGCACTTAAGTCTGCGGCTTGGGCAAATAAAAGTGAAATATCTATAAAATGGATTAATGCTGAGACTGCAAATGAAGCAGATTTTGACAGTGTTGATGCTATTGTTGTTCCGGGGGGATTTGGGTCTCGAGGTATAGAAGGTAAGATTGCTGCTGTAAAGTATTGCTTAATGAAAAATAAACCATATTTGGGTATTTGTTTGGGAATGCAGGTTGCAGTTATTGCTGCGGCGCGTTTGGGAGGTTTGACAGACGCTAATAGCGAAGAATTCGGCGCTGATTCTGATAACAACGTAGTGTATATTATGGATGGGCAGCAAGGCAAAGAGTCTACAGGAGGGACTATGCGTCTTGGAGATTATGTAGCCAACCTAAAGCCAGGCTCCGTTATTTCCAAGACATACGATGCAACTGAAGTAGTTGAACGTCATCGTCATCGATATGAAGTGAATCAAAAGTTTATTCAAGAAATTGAACGAGGAGGTTTGGTTGTCTCTGGAACTTCACCAGACGGTAAGTTAGTAGAATTTGTTGAGGCGCCAGACCATCGATATTTTGTCGCAACGCAAGCACATCCAGAATTTAAGTCACGACCGTTTCGTTCACATCCGTTGTTCTTTGGTTTGATTAGATCTATATTGACAAAATAGGGTTTTATATTGTATAATCAAGAGCATCGTGAAAAAAATTGAGACTTTTTCAGGATCTGAGGATATAGAAGAGATTAAACAGTGCGCTAAAAAGGGCGCATCTGAAGGTCTGTATGATCCGAGCCCAAGAAGACTGCGCGTTCCTCTTGAGTTGGTTACTGATTTGCTTCTTGGTAATGTGGGTGTTGACGTTGAGGGGGTTGGTAATCTTCTGAAGGCAACTGAGAAAACCGAGGAAAACAAGGGTGTTATATTTGCTACGAGTCACCTAACGGACGTTGATGTTTCGACTGTTGCTAGCGTAGCTTCTAGGCTTAGACATATAGGCGTGACAGTAGCCTCCACTAATATGGGTCTTTGGCATCAGAGGATACCATATAAACTTGTTGGGATGGATAACTTTTTTCAGGTTCCGTATGGAAGAGATCCGTCTGCGGAAAAAGGTGCTATTGATAATAAGTACGCGTTGCCGTTTAATGGTGACGATTACTTAGGTCTGCAAGAAAAAATAACAGATAGTGGACTTTCTATTATTACTGCAGCACATAACCCGATGAGCAATATTGGGATAAAAAATGACGGTGAACTGCCAGAAAAGGCGGGTAAATTAGCTCCTCATCTAAGCCTGGCGACGGGTGCCACCATAATTCCTGTACTTATGCAGGTTGAGGGTCAGAAGAGAAATCCTAATCAACTGAATGACAATGCGATACATCTAAAGTGGCTTTTGGGTAAAAAAGTTGTGCGAGTGGTATTTGGTGAGACTATTAAGCCTAGTCCTGATGAAGTTGAAGCTTATGCCAATGTTTCGCATGAAGCGTCTTACTCAAAGGCGGCTCGTGAAGAGCAGTGTCGCATATTGGAGGCGTTTGGTGGGAAGGCGATATTGGGGTATATGCGTGATAAATATGATCCGGTATTGGCTGCGTAATAAGGATAGATAGTTAAAATGACTGCAGGAATAGATAAATTTACTCCAACCCCAGAAGAACAAAAATTGTTCGATGAAGCCTTCCATCCAGGCATCGCTGAAGAGCCTGATGCTGGCGTAAAAGAAACTGAGCCACAGAGAGGAGGTTTTTCTCTGTCGGTTGCGCTTGGTTCTCTTAAGAAATGGGTGCGTGGTAGACGAGAAAAGCACAGCAAACCTTTTGGACTAACTAACAATTCGGCGGTAGAAAAACTTGCGGCAGCTGGAGAAGAGTTGGGCTTGCCAGAAACAGACGTTCGGCTTTCCTCTGGACTTAAGCTGTTGATGGGCTTAATGCATGGCAAAAAGGAAGTTGAAATAATTGGCGAAGATATCTTAATTGAAGCCGCCAAAAAGGCCAAAGAAGAAGGCAAAGGAAGTGTTATAGCGCCAACACATTTCAATGGAGAGGATGTTCCTACGGCTAGTTATTTGGCGTCTTTGTTGAATAAAATTAATATTGGCGTAGCGTCGACTAATAGAGATTGGATTAAGAAGGGCGTTGGCGGAATCAACCTAGAAGCTATACAGTATCTTGCGTTTGGCGCTAAAAACTTTTTTGGTGTGCCATATGAATGGGTAGATAAAAAGAGTAAAAAACCGGTTCACTTTTCAACAGACCATTACGAAGAGGCGGTTAAGTTTGTTGAGGATGGTGGATCTTTGGTTTTGGCTGGATATTCAGCGGATGACTCAGTAGGTTCAAAGCCTCGCAGTGAAATGGGCTCTGCAGCGATTCATACGGCATTGAAATCTGGCGCAGACTTGATATTTGTTTACGTATCGTCAGAGGACAAGAAACTTACTATTAGGGTCATGAAAGATGAAGACGGTATGTTTGCGGCGTTTAGCAATTCATATAGGAAGGCGCTAAAGATGAAGGACTCTGACGTATCCGAGCGTTTATTATCGTCATGCAAAGAGTACTTAAAAGACAGCGAAATAGGTAGGGCTATAGCGGAAGAATATAAGCGTCGATCAGATAAAAATAAAGCCAAGTAAGTGGTCGCAAGGCTCTAGTTATTGACAAAATAAAAATAATGTGATATCATTTTACTGTATAAAAAATTAAAACAAAAAGGAATAAAATGGCTGAAGAAAAAGATATTCACGGACTTACCGAAGGCGTATTGAGCCGAGATGATATGTCGGCATTGACATATGTATTGCAACACGTGAAAGGATCTAGCCCAAGTTCGGCGACGAAATTAAGTCTGGAACTGGAAGAACTTGACGAAACTGCGTAGAGATTTAGCTAGATAATAGTTCACCTCTGTTGTATACTGGACAGTATGGAACAGATTATTTCTCAAGTAGTGAAGCAACTTTTTGATCAGGATATATCGGTACAATTAACGCGTCCTGATCCGAAGTTTGGTGACTTTGCTACAAATGTGGCGTTGCAATTGGCTAAGCCGCTAGGGAAGAATCCGCGTGAAATTGCGGAGATGATTGCTGAGAATCTGCGTAAAGAAGAAGAGTTTAGCGAAGTAAGCGTGGCTGGTCCAGGTTTTATCAATGTAAAACTGAGCGATCAATCCGTTCTAAATTCTTTGAAAAAAGAGCCAACGACGAAGCGCGCTGGTCAGACGGTTGTAATTGAAACTAATTGCCCGAATCCATTTAAGGCTATGCACATCGGACACGCTTTGAATGCGATTTTGGCAGACACGATGGCTAATTTGCTGGCGGTTGATGGCACAATTGTACATCGAGTGAGTTATCACGGTGATGTCGGAACACATGTTGGTAAAAGTATGTGGGCGATTTTGCGCGAGATTGACGGCGATGTAAATAAATTGAACGAAATCCCAGCCGATAAGCGAAATGAATTTATGAGTCGCATGTACGTTGAAGGTGCGCGTGCGGCGAAAGAATCTCCAGAGGCAAAGGCAGAAATTGATGAACTAGCCAAGCAATCATTCGTCCTGGATGATCCACTATATAAGCAAGTTTACGAAATCTGTAAAAGTTGGAGTTTTGACGAAATTGACTCTAATGTTGGGCGACTTGGAAACGTGCCGATTGAGCGACGTTACGTTGAGAGCGAAACTGAAGAATTGGGCAAATCTCTGATTAAAGAGAAAACTCCAGAGGTGTTCACCAAATCTGATGGTGCGTACGTTTTTAAGGGCAGTAAATACGGCGCGTTCGACAACGTGTTTATTGGATCTCACGGCAATGGTCTTTATGGGGCGCATGATATGGGATTGATTCAGTTGAAGTATAAGGACTACCCGAATTTGGACTTGTCAATTACGGTGAATGGCGAAGAGCAAGCAGCATACTTCCGTGGCGTGATTGCGGCTAGTGAATTGTCGATTCCAGCCCTGAAAGGAAAATTATTCAACTACGCGACTGGCTTGGTCAAATTGACAACTGGAAAAATGAGCTCACGAACAGGTGAGGTTATTACAATTGGTTGGCTGTTCGATGAGTTTAAGAAGGCAATTGAAAATGCTGGCGGTGAACCAACTGACGACGTGATTGCTGGCGCGCTTCGTTATCAATTCTTGAAAGTGAAGATCGGCGGCGACGTCATATTTGATATTAACGACGCGGTAAGTTTGACGGGAAATACGGGAAGTTACTTGCAATACGCTCACGCTCGAGCGCGAGGTATTTTAGCTAAATCCGACAAGGAAATTGCTTTTCCAACAGAGTTGTTTGACGAAGATAAGATGCTGGTCAGAAAGTTGAGTGAGTATGTGGACGTGGTTGATCGTGCTAAGGAAAGTCTGGAACCTCATCACATCTGTACATATTTGTTTGAATTGGCACAGGAATTTAATCGATATTACGAGAAAAATCAGGTTATTGGTAGCGACAAAGAGGCGCATCGCGTAGGAATCGTGGCAATTTACGCCGACATTCTTAAGGCTGGACTGGCTATTTTGGGAATCGTGGCGCCAGATCGCTTGTAAAATATACTGTATTAGTATATAATATGAATTAGTGAATGAACGACCGAGTAAACAATTAGATGAGCAACCATATACATCATTTTATGATCGATATTTATCTACTCAGCTATTAACTCCGAGAAGTGATATAGCGGAGAAAAGAGGCATTAAGCGAGAACTCTTGTTAGAGTCAGAGAAGCTTTGTAGCATAAAAAATGCGTACGAAGAGTCAGATAAGACGTTTGATGATATAGCGGAGGCTGCTAAATCTGTTGCAGAACTTGTTCGTGAAACACTTTATTTTAGGTCTACAGATAGTAGCTCGCGAGAATTTAACGCAGAGAATATCGCTAAATATGAAGTTGCTAACTGTTACGGACATACAATTGTTGCATCTGAGTGTTTGGAAGAGTTAAATATTGAGCACTTTATTAGTTATGCTAATCAACACTCGTTCATTACTTTATTTGATCGTGAGAGTGATAGGTCGTTTATGATAGACGTCCTGACAAAGGAATTATGTTGTGATATGACTACGGCCGTTGGGTTTACGTCGAGCCATCCGCTTGATAAATTTTCCTGCGGCGAATTGAAATCTCAAGATAGTTTGAAAACTGATGAGTTATTAAAACAATTACCAGTGACTGTTAACCGGGCTGAATTTATAGATAAGCGTCCATGGTTTATGTTTCCTGACAGAAGAGATTATAGAGATGGTTATGGAAAGTTTGCTCGTTTACAAATGTTAACGTTTCCATCTATTCCAGGTAGATTACTTTTACTGGATGATTATAGTGCCAGAATTAATCTATTAAATGGTCAATATGAGGTGGCTGCGGGAAAAATAGAAGATTTGTCAGGAATATATCTAGATACTGACCCTCGGAATAACTTGGAAGAGGCGGGTAAATTATGTAGAGAATTAATAAAACAAGACAGTGGGGATTTGGCTATTCAAGTAGCGTCTGCGGTAAATGATAGTTTGCTGTCGGGAGATTCTTCAAAGAACAGACTGTTTCTTCCTGATGTTATGCGTAAAGTAGCTAAACATGATAGGGATATTAACTTATTGAATGAGGCGATTAGGTTGTACAAAGAAATTATTAATAGCAAATTATTAAATGAGGCGATTAGGTTGCACAAGGAAAATATTAATAGTAAACCTAAGTATGATAGTTTGGCTGTAGGGAAGTTAAGGGCTGCCGAAAAGCTACTGAGATCTATGAAGACTGCTGGTGAGATTGCGTGCGATGCCGCGTGTGGTAAAATTAGTGAATAAATATCTAATAAAAGGAGTTTTATGGTAGCGAAATCTACTGAGTCAAAAAAATCAACAAATAAGGGCGTAAAAGCAGCGAAAGTATCAGCTAAAAAACTAGCTCCTAAGAGCATTAAAGCTGCTAAAAAAATTGCTGCCATCAAAGAGAAGAAAATTGTAAGTGCAGCTATAAAAGACACTCATATGGGTGGGTTTGTAAACTTTATCCGCGAGCAGGGTGTTGTCGGTTTGGCTGTAGGTTTGGCAATCGGTACCGCAGCTGGCGATACGGTTAAAAAGTTGGTGACGGCATTTATTGACCCGTTAGTGCAGTTGATCGTTGGTTCTCAACAAGGATTGCAATCAGCTTCATTTACGGTTGAAATTGCTGGACGTAGGGGTGAGTTTTTATACGGCGCGTTCGTTAGCTCGTTAATTACGTTGATAGCCGTTGCGTTTGTTGTATATGCAATCGTTCACTTCTTGAAACTTGATAAATTAGACAAGAAAAAGGACTAATCGCTTAACTAATAAGCGTGCCTACTGATTCTCCGCGGGTTGCGCGGAGAATATTTCCGTCTGTGAGTAAATCACAAATTACAACTGGGATGTGTTCGTCCATTGCTAATCCAATTGCCGCCTTATCCATAACGGCAATATTAGGATTTGTCAGGGCTTCTTGGTAAGATAAATGGTCAATTTTTACAGCGTCAGGGAATTTCATAGGATCTTTGTCGTAAACTCCGTCGACTTTCGTTGTTTTAACCACGGTGTCACACTGCATTTCTAGTGCTAGATTTAACGCTGCAGTATCAGTAGTCAGAAACGGTCTGCCGGTGCCGCACGCCACGATTACGATGCGGTTTTTCTTAATATGGCTAATGGCGCGTCGGAAAGTATAGTGATCAATAAATTGATTCACTTCGACTGTAGATAATGCGCGAGTTGGTAGTCCTGCGTCATTTAATACGTCAGACAGGGCAATTGCATTCATCAACGTAGAAAGCATGCCGATATTATGTGCGGAAACAGGTTGAATTCCGTGACCGATGATTTGATTACCGCGAACGTAATTGCCACCGCCAACCATAATTACAATTTCAGCCCCGTCGTCCAGCGCTGGTCGAATTTGTTCAGCAATCCAGCGAGCGCGTTTTGGGTCAAAGCCGCTGGCGAATTCGCCTTGAAGTTGTTCACCTGATAATTTGAGTAGGATGCGTTTTGTCATGATTTTAGTTTAGCACGCCTTATGGAAGTGGTAAAATAGAGATATGAAAGCAAGTTTTAAGCCAAAAAAGATTTTGTGGGTGGATTTGGAGATGACTGGATTAGATCCGGTGCGCGATGAGATTTTGGAAGTGGCGGCAATTGCGACGGATTGGAATTTTAAGGAAATTGCTACGTACGAAGGGATTGTGCGCCATGATTCGGAAAAGCTGGCTAAGTTGTTGGACCGAAATGCTGGTTTTTGGAATGAGCATCCGGAAGCGCGACGCGGGCTGGAAGAGCAGAATGAATCGGGCAAGCCTTTGACGGAAATAGAACGCGAATTATTGGCGTTTTGTGATGAGCATTTTGCGGGCGAGACAAAGATTTTGTTAGCAGGCAATTCAATCCATCAGGATCGTCGATTCATTGACCAATGGTGGCCAACGTTGTCAAAAAGACTACATTATCGTGTGTTGGATGTGAGCGCGTGGAAGGTGGTATTTGAAGGAAAGTATGGCAAGAAATTCGCCAAGCCGGAAGATCATCGAGCGCTGGAAGACATCCGCGGCAGTATTATGGAGCTTGAATATTATTTGAAAAAGGTGAAAGTATGACACATAAACAATTTGAAGAATTTATCCTGAGTTTGCCGGGCGTATGGCTGGATTATCCATTTGGCGAGGATGTTGCGGTATATAAATTTGGTAGAGATAATGACGGTGCAGGGAAAATGGTGGCGTTGGTGACGGAAGGCTCAAAGCCGCTCAGAGTAAGCCTAAAATGCGATCCGTTGTTGGCGCAGAATTTACGAGAAAAATACGAAACGGTTTTACCAGGCTATCACTTAAATAAGAAGCATTGGAATACAATTATTTGTTCAGGTCAATTGACTGACGAAGAGGTCTTTGATTTGGCGAGGTTGAGCTATCGATTAGTCTCGGAAGCTTAATCTGCCTTAATAATTTGATTGATCTGCTTCTGGATATTCTCTAAATCGCCAGCAGTTTTCACTAGCCATTCGCGCATCTTTTTTGACTTGGTGGATTTGTACACCTTTTTCATCATGTTGATTGTATCTGTTATTTGCACGTTCATCTCATGGGCGTAGGTAATATCCAATTGTGCATTCAGAAGGGCTTCGTCCAATTTTTTCTCTAATTTTTCTGACGGATCTAAAGCGAGGATGTCCTTTTGCTTTTCCTTATAATTGATGCCGGTTGCTTGAAGTGCTTCGCCCATTGAGGCGTCTGCGGTGGTTAGCACTGCAACCAGAGAACTATTGGTGGTTTGTAAGCTGGTCGAGCGGAACTTATTATTGTATTTTTTGGAAATGGTGAGTAGCTTATTAACGCGCGCCGCAACTTGTGACGGGTTGGCGTTTGGCATAGAATCTTGTGAAAAAACGAATATCGCGATCAGGGTTATCAAGCCGATAAAACTCAAAATAGCGATGATGATTTTGGTTTTTTTATCAAAACCTTCCGCTGGCGGAGGTGTGGCAATTTGATTCAGATAATCGATACCTTGAGGTTGGTTATTCAAATTGTCAGGATACATATTTCTATTTAACCACAAACAATAACAGAGGTAAAGAGTGATATAATAAAAATATGAATGATGCCAAAGAAGAAGTACGGGCGCGACTGAACATCGAGGATGTGATTGGCGAGTATGTTCAGTTGAAGCGAGCGGGGCGCAATTTGAAGGGTTTAAGTCCGTTTACCGACGAGCGAACCCCAAGCTTTATGGTTAGCCCAGAAAAGCAGATTTGGCACGATTTTTCTTCTGGAAAAGGCGGCGATATTTTTACGTTTGTGATGATGGTGGAAGGAATGGATTTTCGTCAATCACTGGAGCATTTGGCTCGAAAGGCGGGCGTTGATCTGACTTTGTTTTCTAATGGCGACGGACGAACAGCCAAGCGTCGTGCTAGAGCTAGGGAAGCGCTGAAGCTGGCCGCTAATTTTTATCAGCAGAATTTGGTAAAAAATTCATTAGCTCTGGATTATGTGGTTAAAAAACGGCGATTAAATCGTCAGACGATTGGTGATTTTTTGATTGGCTATGCGCCGGAGAATGGCGACACGCTGACAAAAGCGTTGGAAAAAAGAGGATTCTCCAGGCAGGAATTGGCGGACGCTGGCTTGTCGAATCGGTTTGGTGGCGATTTGTTTCGCGGGCGAATGATGGTGGTTTTGAGTGATGGCAATGGCGAAGTTGTGGGATTTACGGGCAGAATTATTCGTGACGATCCGCGTGCTCCAAAATATCTGAACACGCCGCAAACGCTGCTATTCGATAAATCGCGACATATTTTTGGTTTGCATCAAGCCAAAGAAGCGATTCGAAAAAGCGATGTGGCGGTGATTGTTGAGGGCAATTTGGATGTAATTAGCAGTCATCAAGCGGGCGTCAAAAACGTGGTTGCGACCTCTGGAACGGCAATGACGACACAGCATTTGAAGTCGCTTAGTCGATTGGCAGGGCGGATTCGCTTGGCGTTTGATGGCGATCGAGCGGGAGTTAACGCAACGGAACGTGCTATCAATTTGGCGCAGGAAGTCGGCGTGGAGCTGGAAGTCGTGAGTTTGCCTGATGGCGTCAAAGATCCAGACGAATTGATCCAAAAAGATCCAGCGCTTTGGCAAGCGGCGATTGACCAATCTCAGCCAGCGGTGGATTGGGTGATTGCCAGATACGCGGAAATGGAGAATTTGAAGTCGGCGGAAGGCAAGCGGCGATTTTCGACTATTGCACTGAGGATTGTCCGAGGTTTGAAAGATCCGGTGGAGCAAGAGCATTATTTGTCGGTGATTTCTGAAAAAACTGGCGCGTCAATTACCGCGCTGAAGGCAAAATTGTCGAACGAAAAAGTCGCTGAACATCAATTGAAAAAGGCGAAAATTGAAAAAGAAAAACCGACTCCAGTTCAGGATGAAACTGAGGATATGCTGGCGGGGCTGGCGGCGAGTGAAAAATCCGTGCGACGTTGGTTGGCGGCGGTTTCTGGCGAAATGTTGGATGATGACAACGCGCGGCAGTTGATTGGCTATTTGCGGAAGAATCCAGACGCGGATTTGGGTGAAGTTCCGCTGGACTTGCAAAAAATCGAACAGTATGTGAAAATAGTACAGTTGAAAAGTGAAAGTCGTTACGCCAATTGGGAGCAGAAAAGCTTGGACGAAGAGATGGCTCGGCTAGTCAGACAGATAACAATCAAACATCGCGAAAACAAAAAGAATCAATTATTAACGCAGCTTAGAGAGGCCGAGGCGTCGGGCGATGAGGTTTTGTCTCAGAATTTACGCCAGAGCTTAAATAATCTGATTAAGGAGAAAATGTGAGCGACGATATTACGACGAAGCCGACAAACTTAAATGAAGATGATGATTTTGATCCAACGCTTATAGACGAAGAAGAGTCGGAAGATTTGGATTCGTTGACAACTGGGCAATATTTGGACGACGTGTCGGATGACTCGGTCAGGCTGTATTTGCGTGAAATTGGTAAAATCCCACTACTTAGCGCTGAAGAGGAAATGGACTTGGCGCGCCGAATTGTTGAAGGCGATAAAAAGGCTAAGGACAAGATGGCTGAGGCGAATATGCGCCTAGTGGTGTCAATTGCTAAGCGATATTCTGGTCGTGGCTTGGACTTTTTGGATTTGATTCAAGAGGGAAATACTGGACTTTTGCGTGCGGTTGAGAAGTTTGATCCAGATAAGGGATTTAAGTTTTCGACTTATGCAACTTGGTGGATTCGTCAGGCAATTACGCGTGCGATTGCTGATCAGGCGCGAACGATTCGTATTCCAGTTCACATGGTGGAAACGATCAATAAATTGCTGCGCACTCAGCGACGAATGACACAGGAATTGAACCGTGAGCCGACAATTGAGGAATTGTCTAAAGAGCTGGATATGGAGCCAGAGAAAATTGAATATGTCATTAAGATCAAGCAAGACATTTCTTCTTTGGACGCTGGCGTTGGTCGTGACGGTGAAGATGACGATTCAGTTTTGCAAGATTTTATCGTTGACGAAGATACGGTTTCACCAGAAGATTCCGCTTCAAATCAATTACTAAAAGAGCAAGTTCAGGAAATTCTATCAAGTTTGAGTGATCGTGAGCAGAAAATTGTTCGAATGCGTTTTGGCTTGGACAATGGAAAAAACCACACTTTGGAAGAGGTTGGTCAGGAATTTGCGGTTACGCGTGAGCGAATCCGCCAGATTGAGGCTAAGGCGCTAGCAAAACTTCGCAAGCACAAAGATGCGAAAAAACTTTACGAATATCTGGATTAATTAGCACTGTTCGGGCGATTTACAAAAATGGGCGTCGTGAGTTGCGGCGTCTATTTTTTGATGTAATTGCTCGAGGCTGCCGTCGTTAATGATGAAATAATCAGCAATAGCAATTGGTCCACCTTTTTCCAAATTCTCGATTTCTGACCAGTCGCGCTGATCAACTTCGTGCGGTTGCATTGGGCGTTCTATGCGTTTAGCCATTCGTTGATAACGGAGGTATTTCGGCGTAACAATAGCAATAACGACAACTTGTCCAGGAAATTCGTGCTTAAGGAGTTTATATTCACTCCAAGTGTATAATCCATCCAAAACGATTTTATTTTGCCCAGCGTTTATTAAATCGTGGATGTTTTTTATGACGCGTTTGATTACGAAATCTTTGCCTTCGCGGCGACGAATCTCTTCGCGAAATTGTTGTTGATTGTCCCAAGTTTTTTCAATTCCAGCCTCGTCCATGGCTTTATAAATAACGCCACCGAAGTAAATTTTTGGAAATCCTTTTTCTGTCAAATATTCGACAGCCGAACTTTTGCCGCTACCGGCCAGACCGACAAGGGCGATAATTTTTGCATATGGTTGTGTCATGTACTAATTTTAACAATTTGTTGACATTCTTCCAAATAGAGAGTATCTTTAAGTAACATATTATGGAAACGCTTCATAGACATACTGAAGAGTTACCTCAGAATTCTCCTTCTGACCTTGATACTGAGGGTCAAGAAAATCCAGCAAATAATTATAAGATAATGGCTCAAATTGAGAAGCTGGAATCGAAATTTGATCATAATCCAGACGGTAGCGAGAAATGGCAGAGGTTTGTTGGCGAGCCTATCGAGGATCAATATAGTCAGCGTTGGATGATTTGGGAAAATCCTGCCACTTCGTCATCTATTCCGAAAGATCGATATCAAATATATAAGATACCCAAGAATGAAGATGAGTTCAGATATGCTTTCATAAAAGAGCTTGAGGTTGATCGATACCCTAAGTACCATAAAACGTCTTACGAGTTTTTTGTTGGACCAGATGACGGTAGAGATGAGACTATAACTGTGTTCTTTAACGACGATGGAGTGATTGAGTATGTTCATTGTTATAGCTATCTGGAGGAGCACAAGATAATGCGTGAGAATTACAAAAGAGCACGTAAGAAACTTGCTGAAGCGTCAATAATCAACTCTCTGACGGCAGTCGCTTAAATGCTACAATAGAAGTATGAAGCGTCTAGTGGTTATTGATGGAAAGTCGGTGTTTTACCGAGGTTATTATGCTATGCCGGGATTGTCGATGACTGACGGAACTCCGACTGGTGGTGTGTATGGATTTGTAAGTTTGGCAATTGAGCTGATTAAGAAATTAGAGCCGGATTATGTGGCGGTAGCTTGGGATAAACGAGGCACGAACATTCGCAAGCGGCGGGAATTATATCCAGAATATAAAGCTGGTCGCAAACCTGCACCCGATGATTTTTACCAGCAAATTCCGATTTTACACGAGCTGCTTGATGCGTTTGGTTGGCCGCTTTATGAAATTGATGATTACGAGGCGGACGATATTATGGGCGCGTTTGCCAGGCAGGCGGAATCTCGTGGAATTGAAACGTGCTTGATAACGTCGGATTTGGACGCATTGCAATTGATATCACCGATGACCAAAGTTTACGCCATGAAAAATGGTTTAAGGAATATCGAGGAGTTTACGGCGGAACACTTTGAAGAAAAATACGGAATTCGGACAGAACAATTTTTAGATTTGAAAGCGCTAAAGGGAGATTCAAGTGATAATTTGCCGGGAGTACCGGGAATTGGTGAGAAAACGGCGGTGAAATTATTGCAAGAATATGAAACGCTGGACGGAGTTTATGAGCATTTGGATGAGCAAAAAGGCGCTTTGCGAACTAAGCTGGAAAATGGTCGCGAGTCGGCATATTTGACCAAGCAAGTGGCGGAAATCTGGACGGATGCGCCGATTGAACTGGACTGGGATGTGGCGGATGTTAATGATTGCGACTTTGCGCGAGTAACGGAAATTCTGCAGAAGTTGGAGTTTAATTCGCTAATTGGACGACTGCCGCGAACGATGCAAATGGCGGAAAATGAGAAAAAAGAAGAACCGAAGTTGAATATTCCACGAATTGAAAAATTGCCCGATATGCCGATGTTTGAGGCGGAAAATATAATATATATCGATTCGTCGGAGCCTGATGTAGTTTACATAAGCTCGAATCCTGAGTCAGCGTGGACGGCGAAAATTAGCGAAATTAGTCAATCTGTGTGGCAATTACTGGCGCAGGGAATTGTGATTGCGGCGGACGTTAAGCAGTTGTATCACGCGCTGGATAATCATGGCGTGGCGGTGCGTTTTCATGAAGTTTGGGATGTTGGGCAGGCGGCGTTTTTGATTGATCCGCTGAAGCGCGACCGTAGTTTGAATGCGCTGTCTGGTGATTTTTCTGACGACAATTCCGCGCCTTATCAATTGGCTCGCTTGCATAAAATTTATCGTGAACAAAAAGTTTATATGTCGAACAATTCGCAAATTGCGCGTGTGGCTTACGAGTTTGATTTTCCAGTAATTTGGGCGCTATTTCAGATGGAAAAACGCGGGATGAAGTTGGATGATATGCTATTAAAACAGATGGGCGATGAGCTGGCGGCGGAAGTTCGTGAGCTTGAACAACAAATGTATTCCATGGCTGGATACGAGTTTAACGCGTCTAGTCCAGCGCAACTTTCTGAGGTTTTGTTTACCAAATTGCAATTACCAACTGCGGGCATAAAAAAGGGAAAAACTGGATATTCAACAGGTCAAAAAGAGCTGGATAAATTATGCGGACAACATCCGATTATCGAGTTGATTGAGCGATATCGAGAATTGACAAAATTGATCAGCACATACATTGAGGCGTTACCAAAATTGATGGCGACTGATGGGCGAATTCACACCACGTTTAATCAGGATGTAACCAGCACAGGGCGGCTGAGTAGCACGAATCCGAATTTACAGAATATTCCGGTACGGACTGAATTGGGCAGGAAAATTCGTCAGGCGTTTGTTCCGAGTGATGGCAAAGTTTTTGTCGGTGCGGATTATTCACAATTTGAGCTAAGGCTGGCGGCTGTGTTGGCGGGTGACGAGAAATTGATTGAAGATTTTAATAGTGATGTTGATATTCACGCAAAAACGGCGGCGGAAACATACGGAATATCAATTGACGAAGTGAGCAAATCTCAGCGTCGAGCAGCAAAAGTGATCAATTTTGGTGTACTTTACGGAATGAGTCCGCACGGTTTAGCGGCGGCTACGGGAATGTCATTTACAGAGGCGAAAAAGTTTATTGATCATTATTTTGAGGTGCGAAAGCCGATTCGTCAGTACTTGGATAAAATTTTAACTCAAGCGCGAGAACAGGGATTTGTTGAAACGTATTTTGGCAGGCGACGACCAACGCCTGATATAAAATCGAGCAATTTTATGGTGCGATCTTCGGCGGAAAGGGCTGCGATGAATATGCCAATTCAAGGCACGGAAGCGGATTTGATGAAATTGGCAATGATTCGATTGGAGGATAAATTGTCGGGCTTGGCTGATGCGATTTTACAGGTTCATGATTCGATTTTGGTGGAATGCAAACCTGAAGACGTCCAGAAAGTCAGCGAGATTATGAAAGCGGAAATGGAAGGCGTTTGTCCAGAATTGCCGATTAAATTGAAAGTAGATGTCGGTACAGGCGTAAATTGGGGTGAAGTGTAGAAAATATGGTATAATTACGCCATGAAATATACTCAACGACGAAATTCATTTTCTCGATTTGTACCAATTTTGCTGGTTATTGTTATCACAGTTGTGGCGGTAGCAGCGGTTATTGCGATTGGTCGAGCATTATTTGGCAAAAACGATTCAGGTCAAACAACGGATCAGAATGTTAACGTAGGGCAAGTTGCTTTGTTGTCGACGGACGTGGGAAGCGCGGTTCGATTGACGGTACGCGGGCCAATTGTAGCGAATGAGAATTTCCGCTCATATAGCATCACTATTTCGCCAGAATCTCGTGAGATGACGACGTACGAGGGATATTTGGATAAGCCGATTGCAGAGAAAAAATTGGACAATAACAGCAGGGCTTATACGGAGCTGGTTTATGCGCTTGATAAGCGAAAAATGATGGAAGGTACGCCGCTAACTGAGCAGCAAAACGATTTGCGGGGAATTTGTGCTAGCGGTAAAATTTACAAATTCGAAACTTTGAAGGACAATTCCGTTGTGAAGAGTTTGTGGACGTCGGATTGTAGCGGCTCTAAAGGTTCGGCGCAAGCTAACGTAAACGAGATTTTGGATATGTTTTTGAAGCAAATTCCTGACGGCAAGAAAATGGCGGCTGGAATTGGCCTAAGTCAAGAAGAAGCTTTGTTTAAGCTGTAGGATTTGCCGAATGCCAGAACTACCCGAAGTTGAGACAGTTCGTCGCGGTTTGGCGGATTTACTGCCAGGTCAGGCTGTTGTGCGAGCGACGGTATTTGATTCACCAAAGAGTTTTCCTAATTCACCCACTGATGTTCAACAATTTTTATACGGTGCGCATGTAACGGCGGTGCGACGTCGTGCAAAAGTGTTGATGATTGATCTTGATACGCGTTATTCGCTGGTGATACATCTTAAGATGACTGGGCAATTGATTTTTCGTGGGGCTAATAGTTTTGCTGGCGGTCATCCGAATGACAGCTTGATTGGTGAATTGCCGGATAAGTCGACGCGAGTACAGATTGATTTTACGGATGGTTCGCGTCTGTTTTTCAATGATCAGCGTAAGTTTGGCTGGATGAAATTGATGCCGACCGATGAGATAGAAAATTTGCCATTTATGCAGAAAGTTGGTCCGGAACCGCTCGATAAAAAAACTGAGGCGGGTGACTTTATTAAGCGAATTCGTCGTCGGCAAAACTCAATGATCAAGCCAGCGTTTCTTGATCAGTCGGTGATCGCTGGAGTTGGTAATATTTATGCCGATGAAGCTCTGTGGGCTGCGAAAATTCACCCTCAGACGCGCGTTAGGAATGTTAGTGATGACCAATTGGAAGATTTGTTTAACGAACTGCGCCAGATTTTGCAATTGAGCATTGATCAGGGCGGCTCGACGGATAAAAATTACGTTGACGCTGAAGGCAGGAAAGGTAATTATCTGTCGTTTGCGCACGTATTTCGTCGGGAAGGTCAGCCGTGCCATCGGCATCCTGACCAAGAGATTGTAAAGATGAAAGTTTCTGGACGCGGTACGCATATTTGCCCAGTTTGCCAAGTGGAGGTGAAGTGATCTATCTTTTTTACGGCGAAAATGAATTCGAGAAACGGCAAGCAATTGCTAAGCTGATCGGCAATGAAAAAGCGGCGCGACATGATGGCGAAGATTTGACGCTGGCTGGAATGCAGGAAATAGCAATTGGGCAGACGCTGTTTATGAACTCGTCGGTGTATTTGATTTCAAAACTAGGCGAAAATTCTGAGATTTGGTCGCAACTTCCAGATATGAAGTTTGACGATGACAGGACGATTATTCTGGCTGAAGATAAAATTGATAAGCGAACAAAAACATATAAGTGGCTACAGAAAAATGCCAAAGTTCAGGAATTTTCACCGCTTAGTGATCGTCAAAAACCGCAGCTTTTAAAGTGGTGTGTGGCGGAGGCGAAGGTTCGCGAGTGTGAATTAACGAATCGTCAAGCAGAGATAATTGTTGATCGTTTGGGGTTTGATCAGTTGCGACTGAGTAATTTTTTGGATCAATTGGCGCTGGCGGAAAAAGTGACGGATGATTTAATTGACAACTTTATACCTTTGGCGAGGACGGAGAATGTGTTTGATTTGTTTATTTCGGCGCTGGCGGGTGATTATGATAAGGTTCACGATATAATTAGCTATCTGGAGTCGGAAAGTGGCGTTGACGGCGCCTATCAGACAATGGGATTACTTGCCTCGCAGGCGACTAACTTGACGGCATTGGTTTTGGCTGACGGCGACAGTAAGCTGGTGGCTTCGGATTTTTCGGCTAGTCCGTATGTTTTACGAAAATTGGCGTCTTCAGCAAAAGGTGTTGATAAGGAAAAACTGAATAGAATAAATGACGTGCTGCTTCGGGCGGACTTGCAAATGAAAACAACTTCTGTAAATCCGTGGCTGCTTGTGGAGGCGGCGCTGGTTGGAATTGGAAAATAAACTAAGGAATAGGGAGGCTGCTAGATCTTATGGATGACATTCGCGCAAAAGAATATATCGCAAATTTAGAAAAGGAATTTTCTTTGATAGAGAATGGCTTCAAAGAGGAAGAGAAAAGAGCCTTAACCGATTATAAATCTAATGATGATGAACATATCAAGAAGTTGGCGTTTTTAGCTTATAAATCTCACACATATCAAGTAAGAATGTACGGCGTATTTCTTTTTGGATACTTGTCAGAACAAGATGATATTTTAGCATTTATGAGAGATGAAGTTTCCAAAGATGATAATTGGAGAGTTCAGGAAGTATTGGCAAAGGCATTTGATGAATTCTGCAAGAAAAAAGGATATGAAAAAGCACTCCCAATAATTGATGAATGGTTAAAAAACAATAATCCGAATACGAGGAGAGCAGTAACAGAGGGACTAAGAATATGGACGAGCAGACCATATTTCAAAGATAATCCGAATGAAGCTATCAGACGAATTGCAGCATTAAAAGAAGATTCCAGTGAATATGTTAGAAAATCAGTTGGAAATGCTCTAAGGGATATTAGCAAAAAATTTCCAGGGTTAATTAAAGCTGAACTTAATAACTGGAATTTGGAAAGTAAAGAAGTCGAACAAGTATATAGGTTGGCGAGCCGATTAGTCAACTGATGTTAAATAAAAATACCCCAGTTAATTCCGGGGTATTTTCTAGTAATCTTTACGGATTATTTTTCAGCTTTTTTAGCAGCTGGCTTCTTTGCTGGAGCTTTTTTAGTAGCAGTTTTCTTAGCTGATGCTGGCTTTGCAGCCGGTTTTTTAGCAGCGGCTTCTAATGTAACTCCTGCTTTTTTAGCAATTTTGCTCAATGCGCTCTTTCGGCGAGCAGCAGTGTTTTTCTTAATCAAGCCTTTTTTAACAGCGGTGTCAATTTCGCTTTGTGCTGCAGCAAGAGTTTTTGCGCTTGGTTCTGCAGAGAAAGCTTTAACAGCAGTCTTAATGTCTTTTTTAATGCTGATGTTTCGCTCGCGGCGCTTTAGGGTTTGTTTAGCACGCTTGATGGCGGATTTGATGATTGGCATGTTTCTCCTTTACCTCTATAGATTTGTATCGCTAATCAGGAAGAATTATACAGAAAATAGCATAAATTGTAAAGAGGCGGCTTAGATATTGACTTTATGGTGCTGCTTATGGTATAGTGATGCCAAGCGTAATTACAAAAAACAAACATAGGAAAAATCATGTCAAACGGATCAGCAAAGCAAAAAGTAATCCAGAGCATCAAGGATGTAACTAATATTTTAGTGACGGTGAGTTCTAGCCCGTCAGTTGACGAATTGTCGGCAGCATTGGGATTGACGATTTTCCTCAATAAACTAGGGAAGCACGCTACGGCTGTGTTTAGCGGCGACATTCCGCCAGCAATTACGTTCTTGAATCCTGATAAGACGTTTGAACAGACCGCAGATTCTTTACGTGATTTTATTATTGCTTTAGATAAAGAGAAGGCTGATCATTTACGCTATAAAGTTGTTGATGACGCGGTGAAGATTTTTATTACGCCATATCGTACGACAATTACCGATAAAGACTTGGAATTTTCACAGGGTGATTATAACGTTGAGCTAGTTTTGGCGCTAAATGTTGAAAATAGTGAAAGTATTGATACGGCTTTGACTGCGCACGGTAAGATTTTGCATGACGCTACGGTTGTGGCTATAACGGCGGGCGATGTAAAGAGTGGTCTGGGTTCTGTCGATTGGCACGAATCTAATGCCAGCGGCGTGAGCGAAATGGTCGTGGAATTGCTGGATGACCTGAAAACGCCGAAGGTAACTCTGGACGAACAGATGGCGACGGCTTTGCTTACGGGAATTGTGGCGGTAACTGAGAGGTTCAGTAATAGCAATACGTCATCAAAGGTTATGACTACAGCTGCAGAACTTATGGCGGCGGGCGCAAATCAGCAATTGGTGGTTTCAAAAATTGCAGAGAGTGAAGTAGAGGACGAGCCACAGAAGATTGAAAAGATCGAAGAAAAATCTCCAGAAAAAGAAGAAGCTTCAGAGGATAAAACTGAAGAAGCGGAGAAAGATGAGGAAACTGTACATGCGGACGGAACTTTGTCGATTAGCCATGAAAAGAAGGGTGATGTTGATGAAGTAGCTGAACAGACGGCGAAGGAAAAGCAAGAAGAGTCTGCTAGGATTGCCGAAGAGAAATTGGCTAAAATTGAGCCAATAAAGGAGGAGTCACAAGCCGAGGAAGAAAAGCCAAGTGAAAAAATAGTTTCAAAGGGAGAACTTTCTTTTGAGGAAACTCCGCTGATGGGTGGCACTCTGAACGCAACGACTACACGGGCTGCCGAGGACAAAATTAGGGAATTGGCTAGCGACCAAAATAAAACCATCTTAACGCACGGTAAATACGTGGGTGATAACACGCCGTCGTTTGGCGATACTCCGTTAAATGCGGCTATGGGCGCGTCTGATGAGCCACCAAAGATTGATCCGTTCGCGACAACTAACGCCGCTGAGCAAAAATTGTCGACAATACCTGTTGCGCCGCAATCTGAAGAGTCGATTATTTCGGCAATTACCAACGACACAAATCAATTGAATAATCCAGTAGCGCCAGCTCCGAGTCAGCCGATTGCGCCAATTGAGCCAGCAATAACAAATCCTGAAAATAACATACCAGGCTTTGATTTGCCGATGCCACCAGCAATGCCGGATTTCGGCGCTTTGCCACCAATGCCGCCAGCGCCTACAGGTGTTGATGTAAATGGATTGCCACAGATTGCGCCGCTAGGGGTGGCTCCTGAGCCAGTAACCGCTCCGCAAGCTCCAGCGCCTGCACCGATCACTGCGATGCCAACTCAGCCAGCTCAAAACGCAGACTTCAATCCAGCGCAATTCCACATCCCAGGACAATAGTTGATGGACGAAGTGATTCTCATAGACAAACCTCAGGGAATGACTAGCTTTGGGGTGGTAGCGCGCTTGCGACGAGTTTTATCTAATCAGGCGGGAAAGAAGGTGAAGGTTGGTCACACGGGTACGCTTGATCCATTTGCTACGGGGCTAATGATTATTGTGACCGGAAAGAAATGCCGCGAAGCTGAAACTTTCACTAAGTTAGATAAGTGGTATGAGGCAGAAATTATTCTGGGCAAGAATAGTTCGACGGGTGATCCGGAAGGCGAAATTACTGATGTGTCTGATTATGAGCCGAGTTTGGAGGAAGTTCAGCAGGTGGTTAGCCAATTTGTGGGAAAAATTGAGCAGACGCCGCCGATTTTTAGCGCAATAAAAATTAACGGTGAAAGAGCGTATAAATTGGCGCGCGAAGGTAAACAAGTTGAGATTCCTAAGCGTGTGATAGAAATTTACTCGTTGGAGTTATTGGCATACGAATATCCCAAATTAAAGATCAGAACTCACGTTTCAAGCGGAACTTATATCCGGACGTTAGCGGTGGATATTGGTGAGAAACTAGGGACGGGCGCGTATTGTGAAAATCTGCGTCGTACGAAAATTGCCGACTATTCTATTGATCAGGCAAAGACTCTGGCGGACTTCGGAATTACTAGCTAATTGCAAAAAACAGAGAAGCTTGGTATAATTACAGAGCTATGATTAGCAAAGAGAATAAAGCGAAAGCAATTGCTTTGACTCAGGTCAATAAAAACGACGTCGGTAGCCCACAAGCTCAGGTGTCAGTTTTGACGGCTCGTATCAAAGAAGTCACGGAGCATTTGAAGGCGAATAAGCACGACTTCATGGCTCGTCGCGGCTTGATCCAAATGGTTGGTAAGCGCAAGCGTTTGCTGAAATATTTGGAGCGAACTGATTTTGAGAGTTACAAAGCAGTTGTTGCCAAGTTAGGTTTGCGTAAATAATTTACGTTAAAAACTGCTTAAATCCCCTTTGACGAAAAGGGGATTTTTGTTGTTCTGGCTATTTTTTCAATTTGGCGATAATCACATCTCGTCCGTCGTTTGCGCCGCCCAAAGTGCAGGAATAAAGAGTTAATTGCGGCTGATCTGTGCGCTGTTCGATTTCCACGGCGTCTGGTTTAACGCTTTGTTTTTCGCTGATGACGTAATTGTAACGCACGCCGTTATAGTCAATGATAATTTCATCGCCGACGGTCAATTTATCGATATTATAAAAAGGCGATTTTCTGAGCGTCTGCTGAGGAGTTAGGCCCATAATAAAACGGTGTGCAGATAAGACAAAATTACCACCATCTTTTGGGTTACCGTTTTCTGGTTTACGCCACCACGCACCACGTTCCATTGTTTCGGCGCCGCCAGTACTATAAGGCAAATTTATGTCGATTTTCGGTATGTAAAGTCGATTTTCGGTAATTTTATTCTCAGTTTTAGTGATGAGCTGAGTGGTGTGGTTGTCTTTTGGGTTGATGTTTTGCGACAAAATAAGGGGCGTGCTGATGAGGACAAGCAAATAAACTCCACCAAGAATCATTAAGATTGCGATTATAGTTAAGATATAGCTTTTCCAGCTTTTCTGGCGATTTTTTACTGAATCTAGCTGAAGTGACATGAGTAAATTATAGCATACTCATCTGTTAATAAGGTTATGTTAAGTGCGCTCGCGACTGGCGTTTGGGCTGAGGTTTTAGTATAATATAAGGAGCAATTTGTAACGCGGAAGTGATAGAGATGAGACGACTAAATTGCCAAGTAATTTCATCCCTGTTACTACCGCAAGAAAGGAGCTCTTTATGAGTATTATCAATCCAAGCGGCAAGGAGATTTTTAGTGTTACCACTGATTTTTGTGGTCGGCCGCTGACTTTAGAGGTGAATCGCGTCGGTTTTAGGACGACTGGTAGTGTTTTGGTGCGTTACGGCGACACTGTAGTTTTGGGTAGCGCTCAAGTTAGTCCGCGTCCAGTGCAATTGGATTATTTTCCATTGTCGATTGATTATGAAGAAAAATTTTATGCAGCGGGCAAAATTTCTGGCAGCCGATTTATCAAGCGCGAAGGTCGTCCAAGCGATGAAGCTGTGTTGATTGGTCGATTGATTGATCGTCCGATTCGTCCGCTTTTCCCGAAGGGTTATCGACAGGAAATCCAAGTCGTTGCAACTGTCTTGAGTATGGATCCGAGTTTCCGACCAGATGTGATTGCGATGATCGCTGCGTCTAGTGCGTTAATGTTAACTGGTACGCCGTTTGATGGTCCAGTGGCTGGTTTGCGCGTTGGTCGAGTGAATGGCGAATTTAAGGCGTTTTTGACTCCGGAAGAGCGTGAAAAGTCGGATCTTGATTTGGTTGTGGCTGGTATTGAAAGCGGTATAACAATGGTCGAGGCTGGCGCCAAAGAAGTTTCGGAGGACGTTATTGTTGACGCTATGGCGTGGGCTCACCAGATGATGCAGCCAGCAATTGCCTTGCAACGCGAATTGGCGGAAAAAGTTGCTCCAGCGCAGCAGGAATACGATTTAATTTTGCCAGACGAATCAATTCAGCAAACAGTTAACGCGTGGGCTGATGGGAAATTTGGCGAGAAAATCCGTCGCCCATATCCAGAGCGCAATGAAATGATAAGCGAAATTCGTGCCGAGTTTCATGAGGCGATGGCGGAAAAATTGGGACTGGACGAGGAAGAATATAGCGAAGTTCGTGGCGATTATGATGAAGCGTTTACTTTGGCTTTACATAAAGATGTTCGCCGGGGAATTGTTACCGAACGAGTTCGTCCTGATGGTCGACAATTGACAGAAATTCGTCCGCTCAGCTCGGAAGTTGGATTCTTGCCGCGCGCTCACGGTTCCAGCTTGTTTACGCGTGGCGTGACTCAGGGAATGAATATTGTGACTTTGGCGCCACTGAGTTATTCGCAATTGATTGACACTATGGAAATTACCGACGGTGAGCGACGTTATATGCATCATTACAATGCGCCGGGCTATACGGTTGGCGAGGTCAAGCGAATGGGCAGTCCAGGTCGACGTGAAATTGGTCACGGATATTTGGCGGAACGTGCTTTACTTCCAGTTTTGCCAACTGAAGAGGATTTTCCATACGCTATTCGCTCAGTTACTGAGATTATGAGTCAGAACGGTTCAACTTCGATGGCGGCGACTTGTTCTAGCTGTTTGGCATTGATGGACGCTGGTGTGCCAATTTCGGCTCCAGTGAGTGGAATTGCGATGGGATTGATGATGGATGGCGATACTCCGTATGTATTGAGCGATATTGCTGATGCTGAGGACTTTGCTGGCGATATGGACTTTAAGGTTACGGGTACTTCAAAGGGTATTACAGCTCTTCAAATGGACATGAAGGTTCATGGACTACCGGTGGCGGTATTGCGTCAAGCAATTGAGCAGAGTAAAGCGGGTCGCGCACACATTTTGGAACATATGCTTAGTGTGCTTCCAGGGCCTCGTGAGTCGCTCAGTCCGTATGCGCCACGAATTGAGAAGATTAAGATTGACCCAGATAAGATTGGCGTGATTATTGGTAAGGGCGGCGAGACGATCAATAAGATCACTTCGGAAACTGGCGCTGAGATTGATATTAAGGAAGATGGTTTGATTACTGTGGCTAGCCCAGACGGCGCGTCAATTGAAAAGGCTATGAACTGGATTAAGGATCTGGTTGAAGAGCCAGAAGTTGGCAAGATTTACGAAGGTAAGGTCGTCGGCATTAAAGATTTTGGCGCGTTTGTGAATATACTTCCTGGTGTTGACGGAATGGTTCATATTTCGAAATTGGCGGAACGTCGAGTTGAAAAAGTGACTGATGTCGTGAAAGAAGGGCAAACCGTTCGCGTGAAAATCACTGGAATTGACGAGCGCGGTAAGATTAATTTGACGATGATTGGTTTGTAAATATATAATAGCAAAAGCGTAATTTTAGGAGGAAAATTTATGGACAATAGTAACAACAACAAACCTCAAGTGCCGCCTCAGCCGCAATTCCAGCAGGCTCCACAGCAGCCTCAGACTCAGCAGCCTCAACCACAACAACAATTCCCACAACAACCAGTCATGGGAACTCCATACCAAATGCCACCAAAAAAGAAAATGAGTAAAGGCGCTATGTGGGGAATCATCGGCGGAATAATTGGACTAGTCGTAATTATCGTTGGTGTAGTCCTGGCTGTTTTACTGCTAAGTGGTCCAAGCAAGGCGGACTATAAAGACCTGCTTTCACAGTTTACTGGCTTTGATATAAATAACGCCTTTATCAGTAAAAGTAGCACTGGTACTAAAAATAGGAAAGCTGAAATAGACGAGACTATTGGTAAAATTGACGATCTTAATAAAAAAATGGGCTCACATAAAGCGCTTCGCGATAAGGATGTGAAAGAGGCATATGATAAATACTTGGACAGTTGGAATAACGGCGCAAAAGAATATGTTGAGTTCATAGGAGCCTTTACTGAAAATAATTTTTACGAGAAATGTAGGTTAACTGAAGTAAGTAAGCATATTCGGGAGTCCAAAGAAAGTATTGAGAAATATTTTGACTCTAATATGAAAGACTGTATGAATTCTTTGGATAAGATGTCGAAATCTAACAACAAGCTAGTTGCTAAATATGGCGAAGATCTGAAGAAATACTACTCAGAAATAAAGCAATATTACGTAGAACTTTCAGAATACATTAAGAACGCATCGTCGGGAGCATCGAGGCCAAAGGCGCCAACATCACCGAAGATAGATATTAAGGCGGATACATTAAATAAATGGAAAGAAGCTAGCGAAAACTTTAAGAAAGTTTTGGAAGAAAAAGCTAATAAATAGTCTGTAGTTAAGAATAAAACACCCTGAGAAATCGGGGTGTTTTTATTTGACTACAATTAAGCTATAGCGATATAATGACAAAAAGTATAAAAGTCAGGAGACTACTATTTATGGACGACAACAACAATAAATTACAGCCTCAAACACCGCCTCAGCCACAATTCCAGCAGGCTCCACAACAGCCTCAGGTTCAGCAGCCTCAGCCACAACAACAATTCCCACAGCAACCAGTCATGGGAACTCCATACCAAATGCCACCAAAAAAGAAAATGAGTAAAGGTGCTTTATGGGGAATAATCGGCGGAATAATTGGACTAATCGTAATTATCGTTGGTGTAGTCCTGGCTGTCTTACTGCTAAGTGGTCCAAGCAAGGCGGATTATAAAGCTGCTGGAGAAAAGTTGAATGATGTGATTAAAGTATACAACGAGACTTCTATATCACTTTCATATGTTTCTACCTCAGAAACCAAGTCTTCGTTAGAGTCTACTCGCAAGAAACTTGCTTCAACAAAGGAAGAAGTCAATAATCAATTAACTGATATCGGCAAGATGAAAGCCGTCACTGGCGATAAAGAGGTTCGTGAAAAGTATGATGCTTTGAAAAATAAGCTAGGTAAGTTTAATTCTGCAGTGGATGCCTTTGATGAAGTTTACGGAAAGATACTTCCAGCAGTAGCTGATTTTTCTGACAGCAGCAACAGCTCTAATATATCTACCTTAGAAAGCGCAGTTAAGAAAGCTCGACAGGATCTTAAGGGTGCAGACATTAAGAATGAGCACAACAAGAAATTCGTCAAGGACTTTACTGCTCAATTGGAAAAACTTGAAGAAATGTTGCCAAAAGTTGCTGAAATGAAATCTGATTACAAAAAATACGACTCTAACTATATCAGTGATTTTTACGACACTCTTACTGCGATACAGAAGACTGCTCGTGAATGGTCTTCGGGACTACAAAAAATAGCAGAAGAGGGCGAAATTAAGAGTGAATTAAACGACCTAGGAATTATATTGGCAGACAAGGTAAATAAATAGTTTTACTAAATATCAGAAGCGCCTCGTTTCTTGCGGGGCGTTTTTTGATAGAATAAATATATGGACAAGCAGACTAAATTGGATGCGTTGGTGGAAGAAATTGTAAAAGAGAAGATTTGCCCGAATTTGGCGGATCAGGCGACGCAATTAGTTATGGGCGATGGAAATCCTGATGCTGATATCGTTTTTATTGGCGAGGCGCCGGGGAAGAATGAAGATTTACAAGGCAAGCCGTTTGTCGGTGCTGCGGGAAAATTCCTTGATGAAATGCTAAAGTCTGCCAATTTTCAGC
>CAUTMO010000002.1:0-92629 GCA_963539815.1 uncultured Candidatus Saccharibacteria bacterium
TTTGGGTGAATCAATACGCGGCGCGCGGGTTTTGGATGCTTTTGCGGGGTCTGGTGCTGTTGGGCTAGAGGCGTTAAGTCGCGGCGCGGAGTCGGCGGTTTTCGTGGAGCGAGATCGAGTCGCCCAGCGAGTAATTGCTGAAAACATAAGCATTTTGGGTGTCGAAGAAAAATCTATTGTAATAAAAACAACGATAGTAAATTGGCTGGAAAGTGCGAGTTCAACAGGGGAGTTCGATATTATTTTTGCCGATCCGCCATACCACAACCCACAGTTTTCCACAGTTTACAAGTTAATGAGACTACTCAAACCGGGTGGATTTATGATATTATCACATCCAGGAATAGGTGAGGTGCCAGTTCAAGACAAAACTGTTGTGGTGGACAGTCGTAGTTATGGGGAGGCGCACCTCACCAAGTTCCTACGATTGGAATAAGTTTGATGAGCGTTCTGATAAATATCAGAGCGTTTTTAATAGAAAAAAGTAGGTAAATTATGAATGAATTTATTTTAGTAGCAATAAAATTATTGATCGGATTTTTTGCGCTGACGATAATAATTAACGTTACAGGAAAAGGTAATTTGGCACCATCTTCTGCTAGCGATCAAGTTCAGAATTACGTACTTGGTGGTATTATCGGCGGCGTTATTTATAACAATGATATTAAGATTTTGGACTATGTTGGGATTTTGTGTATATGGTGTGTGTTGGTATTGACGCTGAAGTGGATAAAGAAACATAGCGTTAAGGCTAAACAGCTGATTGACGGTAAAGCTTTGATAATTATAGACAATGGGAAGATAAATATCGAAAATTGTGAGAAGGTCGGCTTAAGTGCTCATGATGTTTCTTTCAAGCTTCGAACCCATAATGTTTACTCGACGAAAGACGTGAAAAGAGCTGTTGTTGAACAGGATGGTGAGCTCATTATTTCTCACAAAGGCGAGGAAAATCCGAAATTCCCGTTAATAACAGACGGTCAATTGCAAGCTGATATTTTGGAAGTAATTGGAAAAGACGAAAAGTGGTTGCTTGGTCAGCTTAAAAAACGAGGACTAGAATCCTACGGAGATGTATTTTTAGGCGAGTATGTCGACGGTGATTTGATTCTGACTGCTTATAATTAAAGATAAATTAACTGGACGAGACGAAAAACGTCGTTGTTTGATGGTGTTGTGAAGTTAACTCTACCGCTACATCTGGTGGTGTCGTATAATGATTCATAGACAAAGTAAAAAGAGGAGGAGTGTAGAGAAATGCCGTGTATTGATTATGGTCCGAACGGGACAAATACAAATGAGCGTGATTCGAACAGAATAAGTAAGTATAGTCCGCGTGATGAAGCGAGTGAGGATGTAGAACGAAAGGCTGAGTATTACGAAAAACTTGCAGAGGAAAACGAAAACGACCTTTCGGAGTCTATTGGGACTATTAAATGTATGGGTAGAACTGCAGTGGATGCGACTGAGCTGAATCTTAGAGAACGTGCAACGCAAGGTGAACTGTTCCCAGAAAGCTGGGCTACTGGACAATAAGTAAAACTCCGCAATATCCTGGAATTGTCATTTGGAGATTTTCTGCTGTAATTAAATCGACAGAGTGAGTTGAGGCAATAATCTTTGCGTTTTCTGGAATGGAAAAGCTTTGTTTCTCGTCTGCGAAATTGATGAAAACGTAAGCACGTTGACCAGCCAGCTCTCTTTTTAATCCGAGAATAAATCCGTTGCCAGTGTTTTGTACGATGCTCAAACCGCCATTTTTAAGAATTGGGAAGGTTTGGCGTAATTTTAGTAGCTTTCGGTGCATATTAAGCAGGGAGTCGTTTGTGGTTTTTTCGCTATCAACGTTAATTTTCGTGCGATTTTCATTAATGGGAAGCCAAGGTTTTACGCTTGAAAAGCCCGCAAATTGCGAATCGTTCCATTGCATTGGCGTGCGCTCCAAATCTCGACTATCAACAACAGAATTGGCGGGACTAAAATTATCTTGAATGTCATCAGCGGTCAATTCTCCATTCATCATGCCAATTTCGTCGCCGTAATACACTACGCTAATTCCTGGAGTTAGGAGATTTAAGAAGCTGAGAGCGCGGGCGCGTTCTCCGCCCAATCTGGAGGCAACTCGCGGCTGATCGTGATTTCCGATGCAGAAAAATGGCGTGGTTGAGCTTGCTGATTGCAGGTAATTTTCGATTTTTTTCTCAATATTTTTAGCGTGCCATTCGTTATCGCGATATTCCATAAAAAACGCCGAGGCTTTTGGGTGGACTGCCAGAATTTGGCTGTATTGATGATAAATATCGCCCAGCTTATCGTCAGGGTAGAATTCAAACACCATTTGCTTGTCGTCATATTCGTCGCAGACTGACGCTAATTCTCGTAAATATTCCTGAAAATGCGGTCCCATTTTACATTGATCGTGGATAAACGCTCCGTAATCGTTTGGATTGCCATAAAAATCAGGATTTGGAGAGTCGTCTTTGAGATCAGGATCTTTGGAAATTCCCCAAATTGCATCGACGCGCATTCCATCGACGCCCATATCAAACCAAAATCGCACTATGTTTTTCATTTCAGCACGTACGGCGGGGTTATCCCAATTCAGATCTGGCTGCGTTTTTAGGAACGAGTGTAGGTAAAATTGCCCGGTGAGCTCGTCAAATTCCCACGAACTGCCGCCAGACAAACTTCGCCAATTGTTAGGCTCACCATTATCTTTTCCGTCGCGCCAAACATAGTAATCTCGCTTGGGGTTGTCGCGTGAAGATTTGGATTCTTGAAACCACGGATGTTGGTCTGAAGTGTGACAGGGAACGAGGTCAATCATAACCTTAATGTCGAGATCATGGGATTTTTTAAGAAGCGCCTGAAAATCGTGCATTTTTCCGAAAGTCGGATCAATTGCTCGATAATTTGCGATATCATAGCCAAAGTCGGTCAGCGGCGATACAAAGAACGGAGAAATCCAAATCGAATCGACGCCCAGCCATGATAAATAATCCAGCTTCTCGGTAATGCCATTCAAATCGCCAATTCCATCGCTATTTGTATCCAGAAAACTGCGCGGATAAATTTGATAAAGAGAGGCGACATCTTGCCAAGTTTTCATGATTTAAGTATAAGCGAGATGATAGGGAAAATCAAAACAAATAAATTACATGTGATGATAATGATGAGTCAACGCGTGACCTTTGCCTCGACGTAATAAATATAGATTGACAGGATATGATACGGCAAACGCGGCGAACATACAAATTAGCCGACTAACCCAATAAATCGGATGAGCTAAGTTCTTATCCATGGCGCCCGGAATGATTAGCATGATTATGTTGTCTACGACGGTCATTGACAGTATGGATAGTGTGTCAGCGGCGAAAACTAACTTTAAGGATTTCATGAGCGATAATTTGGCGCGTACTAATGGTATGATTGATGCGGTGTAGCCGGAAATGAAAGCTAAGACTGACGCTAAAATGACCGTAGTATGTGGCGCAAATCCGGCGTGTGTACCGATGGTAACGCCAATCATCTCACCAATCATACATCCCGCCAGACAGTGTAAACTTGCTGCTAGTGCCATACGTTTGGTTGAATTTTTTGTATTGCAATGATTATGAGATTCGTGATTCATTATTTTGTCCTTATGTTATTTAATTCATATAGATTGAGCAATTCTTCTATTGCTTTACTTTGTTGAGTTCTGTCGCCGGACGCCATTTTATCGGCAATGTGTGTGCGAAGATGTCGCTCCAGAATAAGTTTATTAAGCGACGCCAATGACTTTTGTATTGCTAGACTTTGGGTCAAAACATCCATGCAATACGCGTCGTCGGTAATTTGTTTTTCGAGTCCGCGCATTTGTCCTAATATGATCTTTGTGCGATGCAGGGCTCGTTGTTTGATGTCTACTGTATTCATAAAGTAATCATATACCCCCTGGGGGTATTATGTCAAATGTAATTAGCTATCTAGGAGTTGACCGCGTTGAATGACGTAGTTTAGAAAATTTCAAAACGGTTGTCGGTAGTTTGCCTATGTGTTAGAGGTTGGCGATAAATAATGTTATAAATACGAAAAAACCACCCGTTTGGATGGCTAAATATCTAATTGGTGCGGGTAAGGAGACTCTAACTCCTGGCCTCTTCCATGGCAAGGAAGCGCTCTAACAACTGAGCTATACCCGCATGTTGTTCACGATTTATTGTAGCAAAGTCGTGAATGAAATGCAATATTTGGTGGCTCCTCCCAGACTTGAACTGGGGACACAAGGCTCTTCAGGCCTCTGCTCTACCAACTGAGCTAAAGAGCCACAAACTTGCTATTTAATTGTACTAAAGTTGTCGCTATCTGGCAAGGGTGTTATAATTTTATCGAGCGCGGGTGTCGTATAGCGGCTATTATGTGACCTTCCCAAGGTTGAGATGGGAGTTCGACTCTCCCCATCCGCACCAGGAATTATAAAAGCACCCTGTAAAATTACAGAGTGCTTATTTTATTGATAAATGTTCTATTTTTTACTGCCACGAATTGCGTCGATGAGTTCGATAGGGAATAGCATCATCGTCTTTTGACTTGGCTCTGTAGAGATTCGCTCTAAGGTGTTCAATGTTCGCAGATTGATGGCGCCTTGAGTTTTTGCTAGGATTTCTGCGGCTTGAGCTAATGTTTCAGCTGCAGCTTTTTCACCGTCAGCGTTGATGATGTTGGCGCGGCGCTCGCGCTCTGCCTCGGCTTGTTTGGCCATGGCGCGCTTCATATCGCCAGGAAGCTCGATATTCTGAATCTTAACGTTCTCGACATCGATACCCCATTTGTCGGTTTCGGCGTCAACAATTTCCTTGATTTGCTGGGAGATCTCTTCGCGCTTGGCGAGTAAATCGTCCATATCAACATTTCCGGTGACGTCACGCAGTGCTGCTTGGGCAAATTGGCTAGTCGCGTAAATATAGTTCGTGGTTTCCAGCACGGCTTTTGGTGCGTTGATAACTCGGAAATAAACCACCGCATCAACGCCGACCGTGACGTTGTCTTTGGTGATGACTTCTTGTTTTGGAACGTCAATTGGAGTTGAACGAATATCGACCAACATCATTGTTTGTAGACCTGGAATGACGACTCTTAATCCTGGTTCGCGAACGCCAGTAAATCGACCAAGCGTTAAAACCACGCCGCGCTGATATTGATTGACAATTTTAATGCCGCTTAGTACATAAAGACCGATAGATACTAAGATTATTACTACAAATGCTCCCATTTTTCCTCCTATTTATATAGATCTATTGTAGCATTTTGTGCGAGGAAAGTGTAAACGGCGGACGACTTTTTGGCTTTATGGATTTCGCGATATAATGGAAGTATGAGTGATAGTAGGCAGCCGCTGGCTGAACGGATGAGACCGCAGACGCTGGACGAGGTGATAGGGCAGAGTCATTTGCTTGGTGAGGGCGAGTTATTGAGGCGAATCGTTAAGAATGGCGAGCCGGTCAGTTTGATATTGTGGGGTCCACCGGGGACCGGGAAGACGACGTTGGCGCGGATTATTGCGGGCGAGGTGAAGGCGGAGTTCATTGAATTATCGGCAGTTACAAGTGGAAAAAAAGACGTTGAACAAGTGATTGGGCACGCCCGTCAAAATTGGAATTTAGGACTTAGAACAATTCTGTTCGTTGACGAAATTCATCGCTTCAATAAGGCGCAACAAGACGCGTTTTTGCCACACGTTGAGAGTGGGCTAATTACTTTGATTGGCGCGACGACCGAGAATCCGAGCTTTGAAGTCATCACTCCATTATTGTCGCGTTCACGGGTTTTGGTTCTCCAGCGATTGACAAAAGACGAAATTATATTGGTATTAAAAAGAGCGTTGAAAGTTCTGAAAAAGTCCAAGCAGGTTTCGCCTAAAGCCCTGGATTATTTGGCGGAATTATCGGATGGCGACGCAAGGGTGGCGCTGGGCAATTTGGAATTGGCGTTGAGTTTTAATGAAAAAGTAACGCCGGAAGTGGTTAAGGCGGCGGCTCAGAAGCGACTTCCAGGCTATGATAAAAAAGGCGATTCGCATTACGACGTGATTTCCGCTTTTATCAAGTCATTGCGGGGTAGTGACACGACGGCTGTGACGTATTATTTGGCGCGAATGATTGACGCGGGCGAGGATCCGAAGTTTATCGCTCGGCGAATGGTGGTTTTTGCGTCGGAAGATATCGGGCTGGCGGGTAATGGTGCGCTGAGCTTGGCAATTGCGACGTTTGAGGCTGTCGAGCGCGTCGGTCTTCCAGAGGCTAAGTACAATTTATTCCATTGCGCTATTGCGTTGGCTCGTAGTCAGAAGTCACGTGAAATTACCGATTTAATGCACGGCGCTTTTGAATTGGCGCGCAAATATCCGAATTCTCCCGTGCCGTTGCATCTCAGGAATGCTCCGACCAAATTGATGAAAGATTTGGGCTATAATAAAGGCTACAAATGGCAAGCTGGCTTTAAGCACGACAAAGGATTTTTACCAGAGAAAATTAAGGATGTGATATAATTAGCATATCAATATTCTTAAAAGGAGAAGTTAATATGCTAAAACAAGAACCTCAGCAGCCGCAATATGCGCCACAGCCTGATCCAAACGCACAATACGGCCCTGCACCACAACCGCAGAACACGCCGTATGAGCAGCAACCAGTCAGCCAGCAATATTTTGCACAACCTCAAGCAGCGCCAGTGCAATATGTCGTGATGGCGGAATCTCTGAAGGGTGTTAAGGGCTGGTTAATGTTCTTTGTTGTTTGTTTTGTTATCGGTAGTCTTATTAATACAGCAGTGTTTTTCCAGGCTATAATGAATCTTAGCCAGCCAGAGAACGTAATTTCTTTGATATTTTCACCTATACTAGTGGTCTTAGCTATTTGTGCAGTTGTGTTTATAACGATGCAGAAGCGTCTTGGTAAATGGCTAGCTGTTGCTACGATCGCCACGGCTGGATTGGGCAACGTTGCGAATGCGGTAGTTATATATGCATCTGGAAGATCGGGAGTAGAGGTTTCGGCATTTATCACCGGAATCGTTACAATGCTAATAGTAGAAGGATTGGTAATCCTGTACTTCTTTGCTTCTCGCCGAGTCAAAGAAACTCTTGTCAATTAGTTGATGCTCACATGAAAAATAGCCGCCTCATTACGGGGCGGTTATTTTTATGGTTTACGCAATTATTGTTTCGCGGCGCGTTTTCGTTCGTTTGCGTCCAGATATCGTTTGCGAAGTCGTAATGACTTTGGTGTAACTTCCAAAAGCTCGTCGTCTTCAATAAAATCGATACATTGCTCCAAGCTAAACTGCGTAAATGGCGTCAATTGCACAGTTCCATCCGACGATTTGGAGCGCATGTTGGTCAAATGCTTGGCTTTACAAACGTTGATCTCTATATCTTCTTGGCGATTGTAAATCCCGACAATCATTCCGGCATAAACTTCCGTTCCTGGCCCGACCAATAATTCACCACGCGCTTCGGCTGCTTGCAGGGCGTAAGGTGTTGTTGTGCCAGCTTCAAACGCGATCAAAACTCCATTGCGGGTTTTTGGCAATTTTCCGCCAAGCGGTTGATATCCGTGAGGCAGGGAATTCATAATCACCGTACCTCTGGTGGCGGTCAATAAAATGTTGCGCAGACCAATCAGAGCTCTCGTTGGCAAAATGTAAGTCAGGCGAGCAGCACCAGCGGTGGTCGTTTCTTGAGATTTCATTTCGGCGTGCCGCGCACCAAGCTCTTGGCTAATCGCGCCGATGAATTCGCTTCCGACTTCAATTTGCAATTCTTCAATCGGTTCTTTTTCAACGCCGTCCTCGGTAATTGTAACAACTTGCGGTCGTCCAACTTCAAACTCAAAACCCTCGCGTCGCATGGTTTCAATCAAAACGCTCAAGTGCAATTCGCCGCGTCCAGAAATCGTAAAGCCAATTCCGTTTTCCTCAACGCGTAGCGCCACGTTGGTTTCAAGCTCTCGCTTCAATCGGTCGCCAATTTGCCTGGATGTCGTAAACTCGCCCTCGCGACCTTTCATTGGACTAGTGTTTGGTCCGAGGTACATACTCAGAGTTGGCGCTTCGATGTCAATTGTCGGTAGCGCTTCAGGCTGTTCTTTGTCGGCAATCGTATCGCCAATATGCGCGTCAGCTACGCCAACCAACGCCACAATATCGCCAGCAAAAGCTTCGTCAAGTTCTTCGCGATTCAAGCCGCGATAGCCAAAAACTTTCTCAATTCGCGCCGAGCCTGCGACTTCGCCATTTTTCATCAAACTGACTTGCAAGCCACGCTTAACAGATCCGCGAGCAATTCGCCCAATCGCGTATTTTCCTTGGAATGTGTCGTATTGTAAGCTGGTAACAAGCAATTGAAACGCGCCATCTTCTGTCACGTCTGGCGCTGGAATATCGTTAATAATCGCGTCAAAAATTGGCGTCAAATCCGCGTCTTCGTCGGTGTTTGCAGGAATTTCTTTCCATGATTTTCCGTCACGTCCGATTGCGTAATAAATTGGATATTGCAATTGAGAATCATCGGTCGCTAGCTCCAAAAACAGATCGCTCAGTTCATCTTCAACTTCGGCAATTCGTCTGGCTGGCTTGTCAATCTTATTGATAATCACAACAGGCTTCAGCCCCAGCTCAAGTGCCTTCGCCAATACGAATTTGGTCTGAGGCATCGGACCTTCCTGTGCGTCCACGATCAACAGAACGCCGTCAGCCATATTCAAGGTTCGCTCAACTTCGCCAGAGAAATCGGCGTGTCCTGGTGTGTCAATGATGTTTATTTTATAGTCGCCGTAAAAAATTGACGTTTGTTTGGCGGTGATGGTGATACCGCGCTCGTGCTCTTGATCGCCGGAATCCATGATCAATTCCTGGCTCATCTCGGCTTGGTTGTCGCGGAATGTTCGCGACTGCTTTAATAGCCCGTCAACCATGGTCGTTTTGCCGTGGTCGACGTGGGCAATAATGGCAATGTTTCGAATCTTGCTAGCGTCCTTCATAAAAATATGGTCTGATATTAACACAGACCTTCCTCTTAATATAAAATTTTACCACGATAAGGGGAAAATAAAAAGAGTGAAAGTTGTGTTTAATGCTTTAATATACTGTAATTTGCTGTTCGTCAAGTTGGTCTTTTGGAAAATTTATCAGTCGAGTTTTGCCGTCGGCTCTATGTAAAATATCTAAATCAGCCATTACTATACCGAGAGCTTGAGTTGCCAATTTAACTTGCGTCGGGTCTACTCCTAATTCTTGGCGGGCTAATTTCTTCGCTTTTCTATTATTCGTACAAGCTATTAGTAGGTCGGGATAGCCCAGTATGTCGTCTGACTGGGGTATGTACATTCCATAAGCAGGTTCTGTTCGGGTGAAGTAATTTACAATCTTGTCTTGTCGAATATTTATCCCCCAACGTTTACGCTCTGCTACTAAAGCTTCATTTCTTTCAAGGTAATCACAATATATATCTGTATGATGGTTCTCGGGAGATATTATTATGTGCCCAGCCGGCTCTCCGTTTGTAGATAATTCTCGCGAGAATATAACTAACCCAGACGGATGAGGTTCAGTCGCCATATCTATGTCAAGATGAGTTGACGTAACGTAAAAAGATTCCATATTTATACCTAACGTGAAATGGTGGGAAATACAGGGCTCGAACCTGTGACCTCACGAATGTGAATCGTGCGCTCTAGCCAACTGAGCTAATTTCCCGTAATTACATCTGTCGTTTTATTTAACGAACTCGTGATGTGAGCTAATTATAGTTCAGGTTTTAAGTCCTGACAAGTTACGCCGAGTATATTCTATTGACTTTTTTACACAAGTGTAGTATAAATGAGAACGGATTTCGTTGATAAGTTGATGAGATTTAATCCTTATCCGAAATTGTTCATTGACAAGCAGCCAATCACAAGGCGAGTTTTTATTTCTTCTAAAAAATTAAAAGAGATAAGATCTCGTCTTGTGTGAATAATACACACTTAACCTGCTCCACAATGGAGACGAGAGGAAAGATGGAAAAGTGGATGATTCAGAGTTCATGAGAATAGGCTTCGCAACTATAGAGAATTTCCTGCGTGAGATTGAAGATGCTCAGTGGGAGATTTGTAGGCTCGGGAATGATCGTAAGATTGATCACGACGTCGCGAAAAGCGTTAATAATGCCATGTACGAAATCAAAAAATGCATGAAAGAGCAGATAAAGGAACTGGCGGAGGAGTATAGGTCGCGGTATCGCAGCTGACCCTTCGGATAGGATATATGATGAGTATAATTCGCTCTTTTTATGGCTGCTTGTCATATATCCTCTGAAATATTAAATTTACGATATTAAAAATCACCCTAACTACGGGTGATTTTCTTATGGTGAAAAATTTCAATTCTTGGTGCGGATGAAAGGACTTGAACCTTCACGCCGTGAGGCACATGCTCCTAAGGCATGCGTGTCTACCAATTCCACCACATCCGCATAACCCGATTATATCAAAACAAATTCTACTTATCAACTGTCCGCGCTTATGCTAAAATTGAAGTAACATACTAAGGAGGATTGATGAATAAAGTTGCGAAATATTTGAATGAACATCTTAGTGGCGAAGTCGCGTCGCAGGATTTTGCATTGAGTCAAGTTGAGGTCGATAACGGACTTTTGGCGCGCCGACCAGAAATGATTGTTCGTGCGGCTAATATGAACGACATCAGGAAAGTGATGCGATTTTGTTCTCAATTGGCAGAGAAAGGCCATGTTTTACCTGTATTTGTTCGTGGTTGTGGCAATGATGAAACTGGCGCGGCGACGAATAAAGGCATTGCAATTGACGAAAAAACGTATATGAATCGTGTGGTTGGTATTGATCCTCGCCAGCAACTGATTCATGCTCAAGCGGGAATTTCTCTTTCGACGATCAACGCAACTTTGTCTACTCATAAAGGCTTGGGCTTGCCGCGAACCTCGTACGTGGCGGAAGAAGGCACGATTGGCGGCGCAATTAACACGGCTCCGTCCGGAATATTATCTGGCGCGCATGGCCGTTTTGCTGACGCGATTCAGCAGCTTGAAATTGTTCTAAGTAATGGCGACGTGATTCAGACTGGGCGCATATCTCGACGCGAATTGAGTAAGAAAAAAGGCTTATCGACGTTTGAGGGCGAGATTTATCGAGAGATTGATAATTTAATCTCAGATAACGCCGAGCTGATTTCACAAATGGATCCAGCTTTGCCAGATACGGTTGGCTATAGCGGGATTTCTCGGGTGAAGCAAAAAGACGGGTCTTTCGATTTGACACCGTTGTTTATTGGTAGTCAGGGAAGTTTGGGTGTGATTTGCGAAGTTATTATGAAGGCACAATTTATTCATCCAGAATATTCAGTTGTTGCCGCATCGTATAAAAAATTGTCAGACGCGCAATCAGCCGTGGAATTAGCGATGAAAAATAAGGCGTCGGCGGTGGAAATAATCGACGGGCGATTCTTCCGCCAGGCTGCGGTCGTCGGTAAGGTAGTTGAGTGGGCGCCGAAAGAGTGCTTTAAGGGTGCGGTAGTCTTGGCTATCTTTGACGACTTCTCTGACAGAGCGCGTAATAAAGCTGCGAAGAAATTGACTAGAAAATTGGAATCATCAGAAGCGATTGACATAAAAACTCTACATTTGGAAGAGCAGGATTTGTTCAGTTTGCATTCTGTTTTGGCTTTGGCGGAAACTCCGAGCGAGCCGCATATGATTACGCCACGCGTTTTCTCTGGGATTTTAATGGCACCGGAAAAGATTGACAGTTTCCTTAGCGAGTTGAAGTCGCTGGAATCTAAGTACAGTGTGGATTTGCCAGTTTTCGTTGATTTTTCAAGCGATTATATTTCTCTGCATCCGACGTTTGACAGTAAGAAGGTGAGTGAACGCCAGAAAATTCTTCAGTTGTTGGCAGAAATTTCTCAGATTGTTAATAAGTATGAAGGTTCTTTTGCGGGCTTTGGTGGTGACGGAAGGCTGAAGGCTAACTTTATCTATAAAAATCTGCCAGATGATGAAAAACAATTATACGCGAAGGTGAAAAAAATCTTTGATCCAGCTGGAATTTTTAATCCAGGAATTAAAGCGGAGGTTCAGCCGAAGGAATTGGCGGCAGAATTAAACGCGTGGTGTAAGCTGCGTAATCAAGCTTGATACTGGGTGAGAATTGGGCTATAATTGACGCGTAGCCCATGCGGATGTGGCGGAATTGGTAGACGCGCTAGCTTCAGGTGCTAGTGTACGCAAGTACGTGAAGGTTCAAGTCCTTTCATCCGCACCAATATTTGACAATTTTTCACCATAAGAAAATCACCCTGGAGTTGGGTGATTTTTAATGTCATAAATTCATATTTCAACGGATGTGTGACAAGCAGCCACAAAGAATATGATTACTATATCACACATCAGGATGGAATATTGCTATTCCTGTGTGTCAGCTAGACTTGCGTAGCGGACTGCTAGCAGCTATAAGTGCATACACGAGATTATCGATAGCTTCGTTAACACAAGTAGCATCCCCTACGAACTCAGACGCCACTTGAGTGAGCTCCCAAGTAATGTCGCTCATGCAACATAAACTTGCTGGATCAATTAGATCATATGATAATCCAAGACCGTGCTTCGTGTACTCAGACATGCGATGTGCGATTTCCTTGAGAGTTGCCAAATCTTTTTCAAGTTCTTCTTTTGAAATTATCTTGGCGGGCTCCTCAAAGGCAGAAGGATTTTCTTTCGAAGTTTCCTTCCCGTGAGAGCTAGTGTTTTGGGTGCTGTCCTCGTTCTGACGGCTTGCATTCTGGATTGCCTCGGCGAGACAGCTAAGAGCTTCGTCGTCACTGATAGTGGACTTGAAGTCTTCCGGAGTCGCAATGGGCTCCTTGGCAATCTTAGAGTTGTTCTTGTCGCCGTCGAACTCGGGTGAGCCTAGCTTTTCCATGGGCTCTTCCTTTCTTCTCGTTCTCATCCTCGCGGGTGCGCGATAGTATATTGTTCTTTAATATACGAGATGAGATTTCATTCCTCTTTCCATTTTTCTCTAAAAAAGTAATAAAACCTCACCTCGTGTGTTTTGGCTGCTTGTCAAGGTGCGCTTTCGGACAAGGAATAAATATCAACTCATCAACAAAAGCCAAAATATATATTATCACCAATATTCCAAAACGTCAATATTCATAACAAACAATTTCCAAAACCAAAAGAAATAGCACGCCAAGAGCTCAAGCCAAGGCTTAAGCCTTAGGCGAGCTATTCCTGACGGGCATTTAGCCCTTTGTGTGATGACTAAACGTCATCAGTTGCAAATTTCGCTAGCAACTTATTGACCGTCTCTAGACGCTCAATTTGTTGCTCTAGGCGCTCAATTTGCTGTTTGGCGAAGCGGATTCGTTCTTCAGCCTCGTAATACAAGGATAAGAACCACTCGAAGCCTATTTTGGCCTCGGTTAGTTCATACCGAAGCTTGTTACGCCCGGCGATAAGTTTCCTAATCACCTTACGTGCTAAGACGAGTTCGCACCGAAGATTGTCGCGTTCACGCTTGGTCTTCAGGAGATCTAGCGTGGTTTCGCTGCATGTCTTACGGAGACTTTCGTAGCAGTGTTCAGCGAGCTCAGCATCTTCTTCTTTACGACGAAGCTTGAGCTTGGCTTCACCGAGTTTGGACTCGGCAGAGGCAAGATTATCCCAGGCTTCATAGAGATCGCTATCAGACTCATAGAGCCATTCTTGAGTTTGAGCAAGCTCATTCTCGACCTCATGGAGTCGACCTCGAGTTTCCTCGAGCTCGCTCTCGACACCTTTGAGGTCTTTTTTCATGGCCTCGAACGCTGATAGTCCGTATTGGACAGACCTGCAGTGATCGTTGCTCTGCTTGATCCCGAAGAGTGAGCAGATGATCGCCGTTACGCTTGCGATCATCAAAAAGTTGGCGATCTCTTGCGCTTCTGGCGATGGAGCCGTTACAGCACTGACCATGCCAGTGAGCAGAGCAGCTAAGGTAAGCGCTACGAGCCCTAATAGACGAGCCTTGGGTAAGCTGATATCATTTATATCACATATAGGGAAAAATGTCAACGATTTTTGTCAACTTCTTGTCTCTTTCTCGCGACGTTTGCTAAAATAACAGAGATGGAAGATAAAAGAAACGTAATTGATAAGTTTAAGGGTCGGAGCGAATCGGAGATTATAAATGAGTTGGATTCTGAAGACCACGGTCTGGTGATTGCGCTGGAAAATACCGAGCGAGATTTTAATATGGGGACAATTGTCAGGAGCGCTAATGCGTTTGGCGTGCGGCAGATTTATGTGATTGGGCGCAGACAATGGAATAAGCGCGGTGCCATGATGACGGATAAATATCTGCATATTACGTATTTGGCGACGACGGAAGAGTTTGTTGAGAAAATGCGAACTGAAGGTAGGGAAATTATTGCGATTGATAATATCCCAGGAAGCGTTAATATGTCGCAGACGAGTTTACCGAAGTGTGCGGTTTTGGTATTTGGGCAAGAAGGCCCAGGAATTTCTGAGGAGATGGTGCAAGCGGCAGATAAGATCGTCGCCATCGAGCAATTCGGCTCGACTCGCTCCATAAACGTCGGCGCGGCAGCAACTGTGGCGATGTATTGTTGGTTGCAGCAGAATGTGCTATAATAGTATCATGATTTTACCTAAATTCCATCATTCACACGTGTTGCCGAGGTAGGACTCTGATTTTTGATTGTACGCGCCGAGTTCTGCCTCGGCGTTTTTGATTGCTATAAATAAGAAATAATGACATAATGGAGCTAACATGAGCAGTTTATCTACACAAAGTTACAAAGGTTCGCGAGACTATTTTCCAGAGGAAAAGCGTCTGCAGAATTACATTTTTAATGTTTGGCACAAGACGGTTGAGAGTTTTGGCTATGAAGAATATGGCGCGCCGCTACTGGAGCCGCTAGATATTTATCTGGCGAAGTCAGGACAGGAATTGGCGGGCGAGCAAACATACGCTTTTGAAGATCGTGGCGGTCGAATGGTGGCAATTCGCCCTGAGATGACGCCGTCGATTTCTCGAATGGTGGCGGCTAGACGTCAGGAACTGGCAATGCCTGCGCGGCTGTATTCAATTGCTAATTTTATGCGCTATGAACGACCGCAACGTGGGCGTGAGCGTGAGTTTTGGCAATTGAACGCGGATTTGTTTGGTGTAGATGGCGCGGCGGCGGACGCGGAGATTATTGAGCTGAGCCACGCTAGCGTGATGAATTTTGGCGCCAAGCAAGAAATGTTTACTGTCAGAGTTAATAATCGCCAATTGATAAATCGTCTAATGAGTCAATTCCTGAAGCTTGATATTGTTGGTTCGACGATGATGATGAAGTTGCTTGATAGGAAAAATAAGATTCCTGCCGAAGAATTTAAGCGTCAGGCGATTGAGATTTTTGGCAATCAAGCGTCGGAAGGTCTGCCGAAGTTAGCAAAAATGATCAGTATGAAGTCTGTTGATGATTTGCCGAGCGAATTGATGGAAGATGAAAGCGTCAAGCAACTTCGCGAAGTGATGAAATTGCTTAGCCAAAAAGGCATCACGAATGCGGTGTTTGATGTTACTTTGATGCGCGGACTGGACTATTACACGGGCATGGTTTTTGAGCTGTTTGACAATTCGCCAGAGAATAACCGAGCGCTGTTTGGCGGAGGACGATATGACGGATTAGTTGGGCTATTTGGCGTTGAGCCGATTGCTACGGTTGGCGTTGGCATGGGCGCAACGACAATGGAACAATTTTTGGAGGTACACGGCCTATTGCCAAAATTGGCGTCTAAAACAGATGTGTATATAATTCCGGTGTCAAAAGAATCTACGGCTGGCGCGGACGATTTGGCGCGAAAATTGCGCAGTGAAGGCGTGCGAGCAGAGCTGGATATCACTGGTAGAAAGATTGACAAGCAGATAAAAGCGGCAATTAAAAAGCAAATTCCGTTTGCGGTGTTCGTGGGTGAGGATGAAATTGCTAGCGGTGCATACACGGTTCGAAACTTGGTGGAATCTGATGAGCAAAAGGTTGGTGCTGAACGAATTGTGACAATTGTCAAAGATCGCCGATATGATGGCGATGAAGACGCTCTGTTTGAGATATAGTCTGATATCTGTTATAATTAGTCTTTATGAAGACTACTGTAAAAAAACTATCAGATACTAAAGTTCAATTGACGATTTCTTTGGGTGCTAGCGAATTGGCTGACGCAGAGCAGGTTTCCTTGACGAAGTTGGCGCGCGATATCAAAGTTCCAGGTTTCCGTAAAGGAAAAGTTCCCGCAAGCATAGCCGCTAAGCATGTTGACCCTAATGCTTTACAGGAGCAGATCTTAGAGAACGCTTTGTCAAAGGCTGTAGCTGAGGCGTTTTTGCAGGAAAAATTGCAGGCTCTGGATCGACCAAGTGTTGAAGTTAAGAAGTTTGTTCCTGGTTCCGAGTTGGAATTTACGGCTGAAGTTGAGATCATTCCACCGGTAAAATTGGGTGATTACAAAAAATTGACAGCGAAAAAAGAAGTAGCCAAAGTCGAAGATAAAGATGTCGACGAGGTTATTGAACGAATCCGTAAAAACTATTCCGAAAAATCAGAAGTCAAGCGTGCCGCTAAGGCTGGCGATGAAGCCGTGATTGACTTTACGGGAAAGAAAGACGGCGTGGCGTTTGACGGCGGTTCGGCTAAGGAATATGGCTTGAAGCTTGGCGAAGGTCAATTCATTCCTGGATTTGAAGAAGGTGTGATTGGTCATAAGGCTGGTGAAGAGTTCGATTTGAAATTGAAATTCCCAGAGGATTATCACGCTGAGAATCTGGCAGGTCAAAACGTTGTGTTTACCGTGAAACTTCACAAGGTTAATGAATTGAAATTGCCAGAACTAAATGATGAATTTGCTGCAAAATGTGGTCCATTTACAGAGATGAAAGAAGTAAAAGCGGACATCAAGCGTGAACTTACTGCACAAAAAGAGCGTGAAGCTGACGAGAAGTTTAAGGACGCGTTGGTTGGTGAGTTGACGGAAAAGAGTAAGGCGGCACTGCCAGAACTTTTGGTTGAAGATCAATTGCGATCAATCGAGCGTGACTTGACTCAGAATTTGATGTACAGCGGGCTAAGTTTGGATAGCTATTTGAAGACTCAGGGCTTCAAAGATAAGGAAGAGTGGACGAAGAAAGAGGCTCGTCCAGCAGCTGAAAAGCGCGTTAAGGCTGGTCTGGTGTTGGCAGAATTGTCGAAGGAGTTGAAGATTGATGCTTCTCGTGATGAGATTCAAGAACAGATTAATTTCTTCAAGCAGCAATACGGCAAAGACAAGAAGATGCTAGAGCAATTTGATAATCCAAACGTTCACCGCGATATTGCCAACCGAATGATTACAGATAAGACCGTTGCTAAATTGGTCGAATTAAACACGAAGAAATAGAGTAAATATGCCAAAATCATATCTCATTCCAACTGTCGTTGAAAAGTCGGCCGACGGCGAGCGTGCTTTTGATATCTATTCGAGATTATTGAATGAGAGAATTATTTTCCTTGGCGAAGACGTTAACGAGCATACCGCTAACAGTGTAGTGGCGCAATTACTACATTTGGCATACGTTGACCCGCAGGCTGATATATCGCTATATATCAATAGTCCAGGCGGCAGCGTTTATGATGGAATGGCAATTTATGACACGATGAATTTTATTAAGCCCGATGTGGCGACGTATGGAATTGGTTTGCAGGCGAGCATGGGGGCGTTTTTGCTCAGCTCTGGCGCTAAGGGCAAGAGGTTTTGCTTGCCGCATGCCAAGGTGATGATTCATCAGCCGTCTTCTGGAACGCACGGAAAAGTGACCGACATGGAAATTGACATGAAGGAAACTTTGGAAGTTAAGGAGATGCTAGCGAAGATTATGGCGAAAAACACCGGTCAGAAGTTGGCTAAGGTTAAGTCCGACATGGAGCGTGATTATTGGATGACGCCGGATGAAGCTGTAAAATACGGTCTAATCGACAAAGTCTTGACTAAATTGTCGTAAAAATTTGCGTGTTTGTTGTTAAAACTACTAGTGATTCTGCTTGTGGTTTTTGGAGGATATTGTCATAATTTGAAGTAAGCGAGGAGGGCTTATGAGGCAATATTTAGACGCATTGAAATACGTTCGTGATAACGGTGCGCAAAAAGGTGATCGTACGGGAACTGGGACGACAGAAGTTTTTGGTATTCAGACGCGATATAATTTGGCGGATGGATTTCCGGCTATGACCACGAAGAAGTTATATTTCAAAAGCGTCGCTCATGAGCTTTTGTGGTTTCTTAAAGGTACGGGCAATATTGAATATTTGGCGCAAAACGGCGTTCATATCTGGGACGAATGGCCATATAAAAATTACCTAGAAAAAACTGGTCAGAAAATACCGAAAATTAACGGCGACGAGTGGCGCGCTGGAATGAAGGAATTTATTGATAAGATTGCGAACGATCACGCGTTTGCTGAAGAATGGGGAAATTTGGGTCCTGTTTATGGTGTTCAATGGCGAAAATGGCCGGACGGGAAGGGCGGAACTATTGACCAGATTCAGAACGCCATTGACATGATAAAGACAAGTCCAGAGTCGCGTCGGAATATCGTGAGCGCGTGGAATGTGGCGGAAATTGATGACATCGTTCAAGCTGGCGGGCTGCCTCCGTGTCATACGATGTTTCAATTTAATGTAAGACCTGGCAAGAACGGCGAGAAGGACAAGCTGGATTTGGCGCTGACTCAGCGCTCAGCGGATATGTTCCTTGGGGTGCCGTTTAATATTGCCAGCTATGCGTTGCTTTTGTCGATTGTCGCTCAAGTTACCGACAAACAGCCCGGTGAATTTATTCACACCTTAAATAGCGCACATATTTACAATAATCACCGCGCGCAAGTTGACGAGCAATTATCGAGGAATCCATTAGCGCTGCCTAAGTTGTGGCTCAACCCAGGCGTCAAGAATATTGACGATTTCACGATTGATGATATCCGCCTGGAGAATTATGAGTGCCATCCAGCGATAAAAGCACCGATTGCTGTGTAGATTTATGTCTATTCTTCGTCAGATTCTTTAGCTGTAAGAATCATATAATTGTCGTTTTCAATACCAGACTGTCGTAGGCTAGTAATCTCTTGATCGGGTAGAATAACACTAAACTCTCGAGTAGCGGTATCATATAGTATAGTTGCATACTTTCCCACTGTTCTAGCTACTGTTCTACCTTCTCCGTCTTCTTCTGTCCATTTTTCTACAACAGGGGCTTTATCTTTGAATATCGCATCTCCTTTTGCGGTAGGCTTGTCAGATAGTATTATCGTTCTACCTTCTGGCAGGTCTGCAATCGTAGTGTTTTTTATGTCTTCAAGGGTTGTAGCACGTATTATAGATCGTTCGTTCATGCTTTCTACTATACCACAAACATCAAATACTGTCAATTTAAGAGTGCTTTTTTCTCTTATATATCACAAAATCAAAATCGTAATTATTTTCATTATCTGCCGAATGATGTGCGCGACTTACTTCCTCCCATGCGTCCATATCTATCTCTGGGAAAAAAGTGTCAGCATCGGGGAATTCGGCGTCAATTTCCGTGGCGTAAATGGCGTCGATCTCTGGAATATCTAGCGCGTCTTTATAAACTTGCGAGCCACCAATAATAAAAGTCGGATATCGTGACAAAGCCAGGGCGCTTCGTAAATTCATAGCCGTAAGAACTTTTTTGACGCCAGTTGGCTTGGATGAGATGACAATATTTTCTCTGTCTGGAAGCGGTCGCGAACCAATTGACTCAAACGTTTTTCTGCCCATGATGACATTGCTATTTCTCGTCAAACGCTTAAAATTCACCAAGTCGGCCGGCAAACTTCGCCCCCACGGCATATCGCCATTTTGTCCAATGGCGCGGTTTTTATCGTAAGCTACAATAATGGCTTTTTCCATAATTTCAGTTTAACATGCTGTAAAATTTACCGAAAGCTTGATAGGAATGCGTAAACTTGCCATAATAAGATTTGGTAGAAAAATCACGCAATGGGAGGTGTTTAGTGAGCGTGTACTCAAATAAAGATATATTAGCGGCGATTGAAGACGGGACAATTGTCTGTACGCCGTTCAACCCAAAAAACGTATCGGAAGCCAGCTTAGATTTTACGCTAGGCTTTAATTTTTATAAACAGGAATATGATGATATTTCGCGAGTTTATAATCCGTTTGACGAGTCTGATGTCAATCGATACTTCAAGGGTCCGCTTAAGGCGATTCCGCACGCCGAATGGTGCGAGCGGCACGGTTTTCGGGAATTTAAGAATATTCCGCCAGATCATCCGATTATCGTTTTGAAGCCTGGTGAGCGAATTTTAGCACATACGCACGAATTTGTTGGAATTCGGACGCATGGCGGTGCGGCTGAGGTGAAAAGTCGTAGCTCTTGGGGGCGAAACGGCGTGGCGGTGTGTTTTGATGCTGGCTGGGTTGATCCAGGATATATCAATCGGATTACGCTTGAGATTTACAATCTGAATAAGCACGAGAGCGTAGTTTTGCCTGTCGGTGAGAGAATTGGGCAATTGATTTTTCATCACACTGGTCAGGTTGACGGCGGATATGCTAGTGGGCGCGGCGGAATGAGCGGTAAATATCAGCACACTGACGATTTGGATGAATTGATAAAAACTTGGCGTCCAGAAATGATGTTGCCGCGGGCGTTTAAGGATCGTCGGCATAAACCGATGGAAATTGCGGGGCTCAGTGAGGGGATTTTGTGATGATGGCAGGTTCAATGTTTCGCTCACGAACGAAAGAAAAAGAATATATCGATCACAGGAAAAAGCACAAGTCTGACGGCTGCGATTTTTGTCAATTGGTAAAACATCATACAGATCAGGTCGTTGGTGAAACTGCGCATTGTCTGATCATTAAGAATAGGTTTGGCTATAATTTTTGGGACGGCTGCGGTGTGGATGACCATTTGATGGTGATACCGAAACGGCACGTGGACTCGCTGGCGAATTTGAGCGACGAGGAAAAGATTGACTATATGAATCAGATTGCGAAATTTGAGAATAACGGCTATTCGATTTACGCCCGAGCTCAAGGAAGTAAAACCAGGTCAATGGCGCACCAGCACACACATTTTATAAAAGTTGACGGCAAGGCGAAAAAAATGATGATTTATCTGAATAAGCCGCATACTGTGATTACGAGGTGATGATGAGCGACGCGGGAAAATATATAGTTATCGAGGGTAATGACGGGACGGGCAAGTCGACGCAGGTCGCGAAATTGGCGGAATACTTTCAGTCAATTGGGCGAACGGTTTGTGTGATTGAAGAGCCGGGAAGTGACGATCCGGAAAAATCAACTCCGATAGCAAATGAACTTCGAAAAGTGATTAAAAATGGTGATCTGGTGCGCTCTGCGGCGGTGAATGTGGTGCTATTTTCTGCAGCTCGGCGTGAATTGTGGCGGGAAAAAATTCAGCCAGCGTTGGAGCGTGGGGAAATTGTTTTGAGTGCGAGAAATTATATTTCAACGCTGGTTTATCAGGGGCGAGGCGAAGGTTATGACGAGTCGGAGATTCTGCGATTAGCAGAATTATTCACCGATGAAAAATACTTGAAGCCAGATGTTATGATTATTTTGAGTTTGAGTCGCGATAAGCGGGAAGAGCGAATTTCTATGCGCGGCGAGCTGAAAAATCCTGACACTTTTGAGTCACGTGGGCAAGATTTTCAGAAAAAAGTCGACGATGGATATTTGGAGATTGCCGAGGCATACGGAATTCCGGTAATTTCTGCTGACGGGACAATTGACGAAGTTCACGATATGTTGATTGATAATATTGAAAAACACTAGTAAAACCCCTTGATTTTATTGACACTTTTCGTCATAATGAGTAGTTATAGAAGTAGTGTATTCATGGCGGGTGAAAATTGCGAGTGGCAAATCGTGATTTTGGGCTATGAATTAGAGATCTTCACGGCCGTCTATTAACCACTAATTAAAGCGAGGAGTGTTTACGCCTGTGGCAAAAAAACCAACCACAAGTAGCGAGCGCGTCTATTTCACCTCTGGTGATAATGCCCTGCCGCTACCAAACTTAATCGCTCACCAAAAAGATTCTTGGCGCTGGTTCGTCGAAGAAGGTTTGAGTGAGATATTTTCAGAAATTAACCCAATTGACGACTACACTGGTCAGAAGTTGTCGTTAAAGTTCGGCAAATATTATTTTGGCGAGCCAAAAAATACTGACCAATTTGCCAAAGAAAATAACTTGACATTTGAAGCTCCGCTACACGCAACAGTTGAATTGACAAATAAAACAACTGGCGTGGTCGAAGAGCAGGAAATTTACCTCGGTGAATATCCATGGATGACTGAGCGCGGTACATTCATTATCAACGGTACAGAGCGTGTGGTTGTTAGCCAGTTGATCCGCTCTGCTGGTGTTTTCTTCACCGCTGAAACAGTAGCGGGACGTAATTACTACGGTGCGAAAATCATTCCAGGACGTGGAGCTTGGATGGAATTTGAGACGGCTTCTAATGGCGCGATTTACGTAAAAATTGACCGCCGCCGCAAGATGCCAGCAACGACCTTATTGCGCGCTTTGGGTTACCCAAAGACTAGCGAAATTAAGGAATTGTTCGCTGATATTGATACTGGCGACGTAAAATACATTGACGAAACTTTGGACAAGGACACTTCTCGTGGTGCGAATGAGGCGTTGATTGAGGTTTATCGTCGGTTGCGTCCAGGCGATTTGGCAACGGTTGATAACGCTCGTCAGATGATTGAGCGAATGTTCTTTGACTTCAAACGGTTCGATTATTCGCGGGTTGGTCGTTATAAATTGAACCAACGCTTGGGTCTGGATGTTGCTAATACGGCTGAAAATCGTACGTTGCAAATGAGCGATTTGGTGGCGATTTTGCGTGAAGTTATTCGCTTGAACAATACGCAAGAGCTAGCTGACGACATTGACGCATTAAGCAACCGCCGAGTTCGCTTGGTTGGTGAATTGATTGCTCGACAATTCCGCGTTGGTATGCTTCGAATGCAGCGCAACGCAATGGACCGCATGAGTGTGGCTGATTTGGAAAGTGTTAGCCCAAGTCAATTGATCAATGCTCGTCCAATTGTTGCGGCTGTTCGTGAATTCTTTACTTCAAGCCAGTTATCACAGTTGCTTGACGAGGTTAACCCATTGTCAGAATTGAGCCACAAGCGACGCTTGAGCTCGACTGGTCCTGGCGGTTTGACTCGTGAGCGCGCTGGATTTGAGGTCCGCGACGCCCACCCAACTCACTATGGTCGTATCTGTTCAGTGGAAACGCCAGAAGGTGCGAATATCGGTTTGGTGTTGAACTTGGCGACTTATGCGCGTGTTAACGAATACGGATTTATTGAGACTCCTTATCTTCGCGTTAAAGATGGCAAAGTCACTGACGAACTTGTTTATTTGGATGCTTCACAGGAAATTGGTGAGGTTATCGCTGATGCTGGTGAGGCTCTTAACGAAGACGGAACTTTCCGCGACGAGCGCGTTAACGCCCGCAGTAATATGCAGCCATCACAAGTTGATGCTAGCCAAGTTACATTCATGGATGCAGCTCACCGCCAGATTCTAGGTTCGACTGCGGCGTTGGTTCCGTTTATTGAAAAGACTCGCGTTGACCGCGCTTTGACTGGTTCAAACATGCAACGCCAGGCGGTTCCTCTATTGTGTCCAGAATCCGCAACTGTTGGTACTGGAATTGAGAAGGCTGTGGCTGAGAATAGTGGTCACTTGATTCAAGCTAGTGGCGACGGCGAAGTCGTTCGCGCTGACGCTGACGAAGTTCATGTTAAATATGCTGACGGCGTAAAGATTTATACTTTGAAGCATTTTGTGAAGAATAATGACGATCGTTGTTACAACCAAAAAGTCCGCGTTGAGCGTGGCGACAAGGTGAAGAAGGGCGATATCCTGATTGAAGGCGCCTCAATTGCCGGCGGTGAAATTGCCCTAGGTAAAAACCTTCTAGTTGCCTTCATGCCATGGGGTGGCTACAACATGGAAGACGCGATTATTATGAGTCGTCGCCTGGTTGAAGACGATCGATTGACAAGCATTAACATTAAAGATTACACCGTTGAAGTTCGTGAGACGAAGCTTGGTCCAGAAATTGTGACGCGCGATATTCCAAACGTTTCCGAGGAAAGTTTGCGTCATTTGGACGAGAACGGAATTGTTCAAATCGGTTCCGAGGTTAAGGCTGGCGATGTTTTGGTTGGTAAGATTACGCCAAAGGGCGAGCAGGAATTGAGCTCTGAGGAGCGCTTGCTTCGTGCAATCTTCGGTGAAAAGGCCAAGGACGTTCGCGATACATCACAGCGAATGAACAACGCGGGCGGCGGTAAAGTTGTTGGCGTTAAGATCTTTAGTCGTGAAAATGGTCACGAGTTGAAGGCTGGCGTTTTGATGCAAATTCAGATCTTCGTTGCGCAATTGCGAAAGATTGGCGTTGGTGACAAGATGGCTGGACGCTTCGGTAACAAGGGTGTTGTGGCGAAAGTTCTGCCTGTTGAGGATATGCCATTCCTAGAGGACGGTACGCCGGTTGACGTGGTTTTGAACCCACTTGGTGTGCCAAGCCGCATGAACCTTGGTCAGATTTTTGAAACTCACCTTGGTATGGCGGCGCGAGCATTGGGTTACCGCGTAGCAACTCCGTCATTTAACGGTGTTCCAAGCGAGAAGATCTCCGATGAGCTAGAAAAAGCTGGTTTGGCGCGTGACGGTAAGAGTCAATTGTTTGACGGTCGCACTGGTGAACCATTTGAGGAGCGAACAACAGTTGGTGTGATGCACATGATTAAGTTGCACCACATGGTTTCTGACAAGATTCACGCCCGCTCAACTGGTCCATACACGATGGTTACTCAGCAGCCACTTGGTGGTAAAGCACAAAACGGTGGTCAGCGCTTCGGTGAGATGGAGGTTTGGGCATTGGAAGCTTACGGCGCCGCTGCAACCCTACAGGAAATGTTGACAATTAAGTCCGACGACGTTTACGGTCGTGCAAAGGCTTACGAGTCAATCATTAAGGATGAGCCGATTGTTGGCCCAAAACTTCCAGAGTCCTTCAACGTGTTGGTTAAGGAGCTTCAAGGTTTGGGTCTTCGAGTTGACTTGGTTGACGACGATGCAACAGTTGACGCTGAGCATGTTATCGCTTCAAGTGGCCCAGAAGACAAAACCGTTGCCGCTGACAATGAGGAAGAAGAAACATACTTGGACGAATCGGATGACATCGGTGAAATTGATGATGGTATGAGCGTGCAAGATATTGATGAAGTAGAAGAAATAAAGGAGGACGCGTAAGATGGCAAATTCTGCATTTAACGCAACGGGCATCAGTGATTTTGACGCGGTTCGTTTGGCAGTAGCTAGCCCAGAAGACATTCTGAAATGGAGCTACGGCGAAGTTTTGAAGCCAGAAACAATTAACTATCGCACACAAAAGCCAGAACGCGACGGATTGTTCTGTGAGCGAATCTTTGGTCCAGTTAAGGATATCAATCCACACGACTCAAAGCTTAAAGGTGTTCGATCACGCGAAGCTGCTGTCGATAAGAATGGTGAATTGGTCACTAAGTCAATCGTTCGTCGTGAGCGAATGGGACACATCCAATTGGCAGTGCCTGTAGCGCACATTTGGTTTATGCGCGGCACTCCAAGCGCAATGAGCCAGCTGCTTGGCATGACGGTTCGTAATATTGAAAAAATCGTTTACTTTGCAACTTACGTCATCTTAAATGTTGACGAAGCAACTCGTGATCAATATTTGGCAGATTTGGAAGCGGAAACCGATTTGGCTCGTAAGGCTATCAAAATCCGTTACGAAAAAATGGCTGAAGAAGATGGCGCTGACGTTAAGCAACTAGCTAAAGAGCAGAGCCGTGAAGTCGAGGAATTGGAAGAAGCTTACGTTGGTAAGAAATCTCAATTGGAGAGCTTGAACTTCGGCGCTTTGATCTCAGAGAGCGAATATCGCAACTTGCCAGAAGAATATGACGAATTGATCGAAGTTGGCATGGGTGCCAGCGCGGTCAAGGAGCTTTTAGACAAGATTGAGTTGCCAAAGCTTATCGCTGAATTGACAGAGGAAGCTGAAACTGCAAAAGGTCAGCGACAGAAGAAATTGTTGAAGCGATTGAAGATGCTTGAGAGTATGGAATCTGCTGGCATTAAGCCGTCGAGCTTATGTATGACTGTTCTTCCAGTTATTCCTCCAGATCTTCGTCCAATGGTGGCGTTATCTGGTGGCCGATTTGCGACATCTGACTTGAACGATTTGTATCGCCGAATTATCAACCGAAACAATCGCTTGAAGAAGTTGATTGAACTTAACGCGCCAGAAGTTATTCAGCGCAATGAAAAGCGTATGCTTCAGGAAGCTGTTGACGCTTTGATTGACAATTCAGCATCACGCGGTCGTGCGGTTAGCTCGACTGGTGGTCGCCGCAGTTTGAAGAGCTTGAGCGATATGCTAAAGGGTAAGCAAGGTCGCTTCCGCCAGAACCTTCTTGGTAAGCGTGTTGACTATTCTGGTCGCTCGGTTATCGTGGTTGGTCCAAAATTGAAGATTAACCAATGTGGTTTGCCAAAGCAAATGGCGCTGGAATTGTTTAAGCCATTTGTGATTAGCTGGTTGATTAAGAATGAATTTGCACACAATATTCGCTCGGCTTCACGTCTAATTGAAGCTGGTGAAGCGGTAGTTTGGGACGCGCTAGATTCAGCAATTGAAGGCAAGTACGTTCTGCTTAACCGTGCACCAAGTTTGCACCGTTTGTCAATTCAAGCCTTCCAGCCAGTTTTGGTTGAAGGAAAAGCTATTCAGTTGCATCCGCTAGTTTGTGCCGGATTTAACGCCGACTTCGACGGTGACCAGATGGCTGTTCACTTGCCACTATCAAAAGAGGCTCAGGCTGAAGCTCGCGAATTGATGAGCGCAACTGCCAACTTGTTGAAGCCTGCCGATGGTGCGCCAGTGCTGCACATTTCGCAGGACATCGTGCTTGGTAACTATTACTTGACTTACGACAAGCCACAAGCTCAGACTGATAAGATTAAAACTTACAGCTCTGTTTACGAAGCAGAAATGGCTTACGACAATGGTGTGATTCACTTGCAAACCCCAATTCGTATCTTTGCAAAGGGTAAAATGCGTGAAACAACTTTGGGTCGCGTCTTCTTCAATGAGATTCTGCCTGAAGATTTCCCATACGATAACAATGTCCAGACTAAAAAGCAGCTTAAGAAGGTATTGGCGCAAATCTTTAACAAGTACGGCGCCGAAGAAACCGCTAAGATTGCAGACCGCATGAAGGGTCAAGCTTTCCGCTTTGCTACGGTTGCGGCTGTGTCGACTGGTATGACCGACTACGTCCACTTTGAGGAAATCCCTCAGTTTGTGGCTGAAGGTGATGCTAAGGCGGCTTTGATTTCTGAGCAATTCGACCAAGGTTTGATTACTGAGGAAGAGCGATACAACTTGACGGTTAGCGCATGGCGAAACGTCGACAATAAGATTACGGCGTTCTTGAAAGACCAATTGGCGCACATGGATACCAGTATCTCTATGATGGTCAACTCTGGTGCTCGTGGTGATATTTCCAACGTGAAGTTGGCGAGCGCGATGATTGGTGTTCAGATGGACGCAACCAACCATGAGATTGAGCTTCCAATCCGCAGCTCTTACACCGGCGGTTTGTCTAGCCTTGAAGCCTTTATCGCAACTCGTGGTGCACGTAAGGGTCTTATTGACACGGCTCTTAAGACTGCCGACTCAGGTTACTTGACTCGTCGTTTGGTAGACGTTGCACAAGATGTCTTTACCGTTGAAGATACTGATGGCGACGATGAAGGTTACGCAATTTACCGATCAGAAACTGAAGAGACGATGATTGACTTCTCAAACCGTTTGGCTGGTCGTTATGCTGCTGAAACAATTCCAGGTCACGTCAATAAGAACGAATTGATCACGCGTGAAATCGCAGATTCAATTGACGACGACGAAAGCATTGAAAGTGTTAAGATTCAGTCCGTATTATCAACGAACAATCTTAATGGTATTCCGCAGCGAAGTTACGGTATTGATATGTCGACTGGTAAATTGGTTGGCAATCATCAGCCAGTTGGCGTTATCGCCGCTCAGTCAGTTGGTGAGCCAGGTACTCAGTTGACGCTTCGCACCTTCCACAACTCTGGTGTTGCTGGTGGTGATATTACTCAAGGTCTTCCTCGTGTTGAAGAATTGTTTGAAGCACGCACACCAAAAGGTCAAGCATTCATTACGGAAGTTGCTGGTTTGGTTGACGTTTGGGAAGACGGCAAGAAGTACATCGTTCAAATTACGCCAGAATCTGGCAAGGTTGAGCGATTGCCGTTAGAGGGGCGAACTGTTGTAGTTAAGGCTGGCTCAAGCGTTAAGGCTGGCGATGTCTTGGCAACCGGCGAAAGCGATACTCGACCTTTGATTGCGCCATTTGACGGTGTGATTGAGTCGGCTGAGGATACTTTGGTGATCGCGGCAGAGGCTGCTTCGCCAACTCGTTATGAAATCCCAGGCAATATGCAGTTGGTCGTTAAGGCGAACGATGTCGTCGAAGCTGGTGATCGATTGACAGCTGGATCATTGAACTTGCACGATTTGATGCGACTTAAGGGTGTTGAGGCAACTCAGCGCTACATCATCAACGAAGTTCTGCGAATCTACGCTGCTCAGGGTCAGGACGTGGCTGACAAGCACTTGGAGATTATTGTTCGCCAAATGTTTAGTCGCGTGCAAATCGAAGATGCTGGTGATAGCGAATTTGTGACTGGCGACATCGTTTCTAAGGCCGCTGTGGTCAATGCGAATAAGCAATTGGCTGCTGAAGGTAAGAACCTGATTAGCTACACACAATTGCTACTCGGTATCACGAAGGTGTCAATCTGGAGCGACTCATGGCTATCAGCCGCATCCTTCCAAGACACTACTCGCGTTTTGATCAACGCTGCCGTATCTGGTCGAGCCGACCACTTGCACGGTTTGAAGGAAAACGTCATCATCGGCCGCAAGATTCCAGTAGGAACTGGCGCAGTCGAAGAAGATGAAGAATTCGAAACACCGAGCGAAGACGAATTCGTCGAAGAGGAAGTCGCCGCTTAATAAGTAGGCTTCACAACTACGGGAACCGCCTCAATTCCGGGGCGGTTTTCTATTGATTTTAGTGATACCTATTATTTTATATTTTGGGTAGATATTTGACGTCGAGTGTGTTATAATTCTTTCCAGAGTTTCCTCTTTTCGGAGTGCGCGGTGGTTTGAATGTGTACAGACTGCAATCTCGGCGGAAAAGGTATAGACACGGAGAGGAGTTGCTGAATCCAAACCGTAAGGCGAATTGCCATAATTAGTAAATCAACCAAGGAGAAATTGGATGCCAACAATCAACCAATTGGTGCGCAAACCGCGCCAAACGGCTAAGAAAAAGTCCAAGTCGCCAGCACTAGGTCGTATTCATAACGCCCTAAAAACACGTTATTACGACCAAAATGCACCTCTTAAGCGTGGTGTTTGTGTGCGTGTGACGACTAAGACGCCAAAGAAACCAAACTCAGCTTTGCGTAAAGTTGCTCGTGTTAAATTGAACAACGGCTATGAAGTTTGGGCGTACATCGGTGGTGAAGGTCACAACTTGCAGGAGCACGCTGTGGTCTTGATCCGCGGTGGTCGTGTGCCTGACCTTCCAGGTGTGCGTTATCACATCGTACGTGGTGCGCTTGACCTTCAAGGCGTCAACAACCGTAAGAAGGGTCGCTCTAAGTACGGTACAAAGAAAGGGGATAAATAATCATGCCTCGTAAAGTTACCAAAAAATTGCAGCGTGAACTTAAGCCTGATCGCCGATACCAAAGTGTACTAGTTCAGCGTTTGATCAACAAGTCAATGCTAGACGGTAAAAAGTTGGCGGCTGAGCGCGCTGTTTACGCAGCCCTAGAAACTGCCGCTAAGAAATTGGATTCTGAAGATCCATTGGCAGTGTTTGAAAAAGCATTGAAGAACGTTAGCCCAAGCTTTGAGGTTAAATCTCGCCGCGTTGGTGGTGCTAACTACCAGATTCCATTCCCAGTTCAGGGACATCGACAATTGCACTATGCGTTTAGCTGGTTAGTCCAAGCAGCTCGCGCTCGTAACGGAATGCCATATTCACAGCGTTTGGCATTGGAAATCGTTGACGCTTACAATGAAGCTGGTGCTGCCTTCAAGAAGAAGGAAGACACTCACAAGATGGCTGAAGCTAACCGCGCCTTTGCGCACTTTGCTCGCGGCTAATTATTGCCTGAAAGCAAAATCAGAAAATCGCTCTAAACGGGGCGATTTTTTGGTATAATAGAAAAAATTAGGAGGGAAGATGGCGAGTTTTTCGTTTGATATTGTGTCAGAAATCGACAAGGCTGAGATGAATAATGTTTTCATGCAGGCTGAAAAAGAAATTCAAGGGCGTTATGATTTTAAGGGGACTAGCGCGGCAATTGATTGGCTGGATGATAAGAAAGGTCTGAAAATTACCGGCGACAATGATTGGCAAGTTGACGCTGTATTAGACATCGTGCGTAAGAAGTTTGCGGGGCGCGGTCAATCAAGTAAAGTTCTGGATTTATCAAAAGAGAAAGTTGTTTCGAACCTGAAAACGACTTGGGAGATTCCGTTCAAGCAAGGCCTCGATCAGCCGACGGCGAAGCAAATTGCCGCTGATATTCGCGCTAATGCGCCGAAAGCTAAGCCGCAAATTCAGGGCGACCTCGTTCGTATTACTTCTGCGTCGAAGGACGAATTGCAAAAAGTTATTAGTTTATTGCGAGAAAGTGATTATGACACACCTTTGCAATTTGTAAATTATCGTTAGGATTGGAGCAGTATGAATCAGAAGTCAATGAAGAAATTAAAAATTGTAGCCATCGTTCTGGGTGTAGTTTTCTTGATCTCCGTTATAGTTGGGCTGATTGTCGTTAATAATAACCGCTCTTCCGGAGTTAGTAAAACCGCAAAGAAGAAGATTCAGAAGATTTTTGCCGAAGAAGATGCTAAGAATTTGCAAAAAGTCGTTTCCAAATATGGCTATTCAATTCGGTACGACAAGAGTATTTTTACTGGCGAAGGTCACGTCTTAAATAGTGATTCTAATGAAAAACAGTATAGTGCCACTACGTATGCCGATGACGAGCTGAAAGAAAGCCGTGCTTACGCGATTTTGCGATTGCATTTTAGAAAAGGCTCAGAAAAGCCGAATGAGGAAGAAGAGAAGTTCTCGTTTAGGAAGATTATGCCAGACTTCTCAATCGTAACTTCGCGCAAAAAGGCTTATTTTGATCGCTCAACGATGCCCGAGGAATACAAGGACACGAAGAAATATTCAGATTTGGATTTAATGCTTCAGGGCGACATCAACAAGCAGAAAAAGGATAATCCGAACTTAAAATATCACACCAGCGACGCGACAGTTTCTGGACGGAAGTTTAAGAAAATGGTCGTCGATTACGGAAGCACTATTGACGGCAAGTGGCAGAAAACTGGTGAAAAAATAACTTACTTGACGATTCAGAACGGCAGGCCGTACTGGATGACGATTTTTGCATTGAGCAAGAATTCATACATGCAGCCGTATATTGACCAGCTGGAGGCGCTGGTTCCTAAGGTTACTTTCCAGAATCCAGACAGTAGCTACTTGGTTAGGGCTGATGGCAATAATGAGGCGCAAGTGGCTTCCGCTATGATAGCTAAGACCGAAACTAAGGCGGAAAATTTCTCAGAAGATAAAGACACTACGAATACTTTGGATGAGCTAGACGAAGATTCTGTTATTAAGGTGGTGGCAAGGAATCAAATTGCTACTGTCCGCGTGGGAACATATCGTTGTGCTGATATGATTTATACGGCGCAGAACGGTGCGAGCATGCAACTGAATGGCTTGTGTACGGGTGGAATTGGTAGCGGATCGATTGTTTCTGACGACGGCTACATCGCTACAAACGGACATGTGACTGAGGTTTCGAACCAAAGTATGATCATGGGTCTCAACACGCAAGAGAACATGAATAAATATATAAAGTTTGTGGTAGATGCGGGCTATGTGACTCGAGAAACGCTTCGGGATTTGGCAAATAAGGCTGATGGCGGCGATCAGAGTGCACAAGCGGCAATTCTCGGTCTTATCAACCAAGTTCCTGCCGATAATATACGTTCGCAAAACGATCGATACGATTATGTCATCCAGACCTCAAGCGAACCTATTGCGCGCGAAGATGACGGTTCGGGTAAGCTTAAGTGGAAAAAGACGAAGACCAATATTCCAGCTAAGAAAATTGACGCGGAAGTTGATTTGAAGGGTCGCGGGATGGATCTGAATAGCGACAAAAGTGACGTGGCGATTCTGAAGGTCGAAGGGCGATTTCCAGCGGTGGAATTGGGTGATAGTTCTAGGATTTCTAGAGGTGATCGAGTGACGGCGATTGGTTATCCAGCAATTGTCGATGACGGCGTAAATACGAAGAAGAGCAAGACTGTGCCAACCGTTACGCAAGGTGATGTTTCTGGTTCAGCTAGTGACGCGGGTGGTCATAAGCTGTTTTCAATGAGCGCGCAAATTGCGGCGGGTAACAGTGGTGGTCCAGCGTTCGATGATGATGGCAAGCAGATTGGACTGAATACTTACGGCGGCTCGTCCTGTGCGAACAGGAGAGAACATAACAATTCTTGCTTTGGAGAGGGAATATTTCGTGATATTGCCGATCTGAAAACTATGGCGAAGAAAAATAATGTTGCGTTATCGGCGAATGGCGAATTGACTAAGCTCTGGAAAGATGGCTTGGAGAGTTTTTCTCAAGGTAAATATTCTCAGGCAAAAGCTAAATTTGAGCAATTGGATAAAAAATATCCCGACAATTATTTGGTGGCGAAGATGATCGAAGTTTCATCCAATACTCCAGATGATTCTACGGAAAGCGAGGCATCTAGCGCAGAAGCTGGAACGAGCGAATCAGAAAATAACACTATGGTTATAATTGTGGTTGTGGTGATTCTCTCAACGGGGGCATTATTCGTAACAGTGTCAATTATCGCAATTGCTGTTTCTGTCAGTAATCGACGCAAGATGAATGCCTATCCATATCCTGTCGCTGGACAATTCCCGCAACAACCTCAGTATCCACAACAGCCATATCAGCAGCCAATTCCGCCGCAACAGCAATATCCACAACAAAATTACTATCAGCAGCAACCTGGTCAATATCCGCCAACATACGCGCAGCCGCCTATGCAACAGCCTCCAGCTAACTATCCGCCTGCGACGCCAGCTCCGAGCGACAACGAGCCTAAAAATCCCCCAGCACAAAGCTAGTCAAAAACATAGATAACTGATATAATAAAACGCAAGAGTAGTTTTTTGGTGCCAAAAAATTGACCAAAAATCTCGGCAAATTAACGTAATAATAAAGGAAAATTTATGGCAGAGACGCATGTTCCGCTAAAGAATTTTAGAAATATTGGTATTATTGCCCATATTGACGCCGGTAAAACGACGACAACTGAGGGTATTTTGTACCGCACTGGCTTGACACATAAGATCGGTGTGGTTCGTGGTGAAGGTGACGGTGCTACCACCGACTGGATGGCACAGGAGAAAGAGCGTGGTATTACTATTACGTCAGCTGCTGTGACTTGTTTCTGGAAAGATCACAAGATTAATATCATCGATACCCCAGGGCACATTGACTTTACCGCTGAGGTTGAGCGTAGTTTGCGCGTGCTTGACGGTGCAGTTACAGTCTTTGACGGTAAGATGGGCGTTGAGGCTCAGTCTGAAACTGTTTGGCGCCAGGCCAATAAGTACGGCGTGCCACGTATTTGTTTCGTTAACAAGATCAACCAGACTGGTGGTGACTTCTACAAGTCTCTAGAGTCAATTCACAACCGCTTGAGCAAACAAGCTTTCCCAGTTCACTTGCCAATTGGTTTTGAAAAGACTATCCACGGTGTTGTCGACTTGATTGACATGAAGGCTTACACCTACGACGATTATACAGACCACGAGCTTAAGGTTGGTGAGATTCCAGCTGACATGCTTGAAAAAGCTAAGAACGCACGTTCTCTGTTGGTTGAAAACGCCGTTGAGGCTGATGATGAACTTACTATGAAGTTCTTGGAGCAGGGCGAAGAAGCTATTACCGTTGACGAGCTGAAGATGGCTCTACGCAAGCGCGTTTTGGCCGGTGACTTTTACCTAGTCACTGGTGGTGACGGTCGCGGCGTGATCGTTGAGAAGTTGCTTGACTTGATGGTTGACTTCTTGCCAAGCCCGCTAGACGTTGATGAAATTTGGGGCAAGAATCCAAAGACTGGCGACGAAGTTAGCCGCAAGCCATCAGATAAGGAGCCTTTGTCTGCTTTGGCGTTTAAGATTGCTGCTGACCCATTTGTTGGTAAATTGATCTTCGTTCGTGTCTATTCTGGAGTTTTGAACTCAGGAAGCTACGTACTTAATACGACGACTGGTGAGAAAGAGCGAATTGGACGAATCGTTCGTATGTTTGCTGACAAGCGTGAAGAAATCAGCAAGGTTGAAGCTGGTGACATCGCTGCCGTGGTTGGCCTGAAATCTACCGCAACTGGTAACACGTTGTCTGACGTAGCTCACCCAATTGCTCTTGAGTCAATTGAATTCCCAGAGCCACCTGTATCAATCGCGGTTGAGCCAAAGTCAAAGGCTGACCAGGAAAAGATGGCGTTGGCATTGCAGCGCTTGGCTGAAGAAGACCCAACCTTCCGAATTCACACTGACGAGGAGACAGGTCAGACGATTATGTCAGGAATGGGCGAATTGCACCTGGATATTCTTATTGACCGTATGAAGCGCGAATTTAAGGTTGAAGCCAATATTGGTGAACCTCAGGTTGCCTTCCGCGAAAGCATCAAGGGTCGCTCTGAAGTTCAAGGTAAGCACGCTAAGCAGTCTGGTGGTCGTGGTCAATATGGTGACGTTTGGGTCCGCTTTGAGCCAAATGAGACTGGTAAGGGCTTTGAATTCGTTGATGAAATTAAGGGTGGTGTGGTTCCTCAGGAATATCGCCCAGCCGTAATGAAGGGTATTCGCGAAACATTGGAAGGCGGTGTTATTGCTGGCTATCCAGTTGTTGACGTTAAGGCTACACTTTACGATGGTTCATACCACGATGTCGACTCCTCAGAATTGGCCTTCTCATTGGCAGGTTCATTGGCTGCTCGTGAGGGTATTAAGCAAGCTAACCCAATCTTGCTTGAGCCAGTCATGAAGGTTGAAGTTACTACACCAGAAGACTTCATGGGTGACATCATCGGCGACCTTAACTCACGTCGCGGACGTATCGACGCTATGGAAGACTTGATGGGTGGCGCTAAATTGATTAAGGCGTTTGTGCCATTAGCAAATATGTTCGGCTACACATCGGACATTCGCTCAATGTCTCAGGGTCGCGCCGCTTCAACGATGGAATTGGCTCAATACGAGGAAGTTCCACCAAACGTTGCGCAAGAGATTATCGAAAAGCGAAATAAATAATCTCTACCTCATAAAAAAATCCTCGGAGCGAATCCGGGGATTTTTGTTTGGCTAAATTTCGGGTTATTTTTTATGATGCTTGCGTGTTGCGACGGAATAAATTGATGAATTGTCGGCGAATTGGGCGACCGACGATGTTACCGAATGATGCACCAATTGCTACCGCTACGCCGATGAGGATTGCTCGCGCTAAGATGGCCAGGGCTGGTAGGAAGTTTGCGCTGTTTGGCGGATATAGGACGACGCCCATTAATCCATTGTAAAGTGATAACCCTGGGACTAGCGGTACAATTCCCGCCGCAATAATCGCCAGGGAAGGGAATTTCCATAATCTGGAAGTCATAACTGCGACCAACCCAATTGCCGCCGCTGCGATGCCACTCGCTGTTACGATATCAAAGCCAAAACTCATAGCTAATCTTGAAATCCACCAGCCGAAAATTGCGATTAATCCAGAGATAACCATTCCCAAAAATCGAGAATGATTCCTCAGAACGAACGCCGCCGCGATAATTCCAGCGCCCAAATATTGCGTGTGTCCGTCCGCCAATGTCAATCGATCTGGTGTTGCTGGGAAAGTAATGCCAAATTTTGTCGCAATGTATAATCCGACCATCACGCCAGCAATTACGCCGCCCGTCGCCATTACGACTTTTAACAATCTGGCGTTGGCGGTCATATAATATTCGTCAATTGCGTCCTGGAATGCGCCGACAAACATTAGTCCCGCAACTAATAAGACAATTCCGCTGATAACCAACAATGTTGCGTTGACGCTCAGTCCCAGATAATTACTGCACCAAGCTGCGCCCGCCGCCACCAATGTTACGAAAATCGCCACGAGGGCTTGCGAATAAAACAACGGCGCGCCAATACGCCCCAGCCATCTCAGTAATCCAGTCGCTAGGAATCCGAGCAGAAACGCGATTGACGCCATGAGCAAACTGCCGCCGTACAGAATAACAGAACCCGCGCTCACTAATCCGCCCGCCGCGTAAACGACTAGTCGGGAATGTTCGGTGGGTTTTTTGAGTATTTGTTGCAATCGCTCCTCGGCTTCTTCCAGGGAAAGTTGTTTGCGACGAATGTCGAGGGCTAATAATTGCAATGCTTGAATCAATTGATAATTAGGGTCGTCAGGAACGATAACTCGCGCCATCGTCAAAGGCTCATGGCTAACTCCGCGGTCTTGAGAAATTGTCACCAAAGTGTAACTCACGTCCACATGAACGGGTCTGCGGCAATATGTCCGCGTAATTCCTTGCGCCATACGAACCACATCGCGCGCCACCACGCCCATGCTCAGGAGTTGTTCGGCAATCGTCATAGCCAGGCGCAAAGCTCGCATATTCGGTGTCAAACTTTCGTCGATTTTCTCCAGATGATGCTCTGGCTCAAAGCTGTAAAGGTTAGCGACTCGGGCTAATGATTGCTCAATGAATTTTGGTACTTTTTTCTTCACAATATCTAGTGTAACAAATTTTATGCCAATAGAAATAGCCCGCCAAGAGAGCTTCGGCCGAGGCCAAAAGCCTCAAGGTGAGCTATTTCTGACGGGCATTTAGCCCTTTGATCGAACGACTAAACGTCGTTGGTGGATATTCAGCGACCTGAAGTGTGCTGAACTCGGTTGGAGTTGGCAATCTTTAGTGACTCTTCAGTGTCGCGCTGCACACCGGAGAGCATTTTCCAGTAACGCTCCGCGAGCGCTTTAGCTTTCTCAAGTTCGCGCTCGGACTCAAGAAGCGCTTTCTCAAGTTCGCTGTTCTTGCGCTCGGATTCGTCAAGCTCTTTCTGAAGGTTGGAATACTTTTTGCTGTTCCTGATGGCCTTCTTGTTGAGAAAGAGCGCGCACGTGATAACCGTGATCATTGCAATGTAAATGATTACAGCCAGCGACTTTGACGAAACTAGCTCTAGCGACGGTAGCGACTCCTCTCCTAAGATGTAGGAGACGAGGGTAACGGTCGCCAGTAGGAGCAGCAAGACAAGACATAATGAGTAAATCTTCCTGATCGACTCGTGCGTCTTAATGTCGTTATCGACTTGATTTGCTGAAGTGCTCATGTACCCCTCCTTAAGGGTGCAGAAGTTTTACGTCTAAGGGCGACTTTCGCCTTAGACGAGCCCTAGACGAAAGCTAGTATCATTTATATCACATATAAGTAAAAAAGTCAATATAATAAAAAACAGCCCCAGTTGGGACTTAATAATTTCAAGTAATAGCGCAAGCAGATGAAGATATAAGATTAGATGCCTGGCGTGACATCAGCTCGATATCATCGTCTGCTTGTCGCTGCTCAGTTGCCCTGATAACTTACCGCAAGAAGCGGCAAGAGATCAATCAGGGTAAGTACCATCCCGTCCGTAGAGTCGTGGCTGAAGGCACGGCCCATACATATTTACGGTCATACAAAATGTATGACTCGCCCGTAGGGGCTCCATTCTCATACCTCAGTGCGGTGACTTTTATTAGAAATGCGCCAGGCTCGACTTTCGTCACGACATACTCAATATCGGCTGAACCTTGGAATTTAATGGTATCTCCCTTTTTGACTTTATTCAATCGGTTCTTTTCGTTGCAGGGCATAGCATTGACAGTGATGTCGTCACTATGCTTTTCACGGTCTAAATCTAAGATCCAATTGAAGTCATCAGACTCTATCGTAAGAACGTTGATAACGTTATTCTCTGTAAAGGCGTGGCGTGCCAACCATATAGTAAGGTCATTGACCTTCAGCATGAAGCTGCCGATGTCTATCGTGAATACGGTTTGACCATCGTTAGTCTTTTTGGGTTCATCAGGAACATCGTCCTTGAGTGCTGCGTAAGGGATAAGAGTCATCTCAGTATCTGAAGTCTTGAAATAAAGAACATTCTCTACTTCATTGTATTCAGAAAAAGCTGATTCCGAAAAGGATAATTCGGTGATGCCCTTGGACTGCGTAATGGTAGCGCCCCCGGCATGTATGGTGATGTCGCCCTTGAAATTGAGGCCGTAGATGACGGTGTAAAGTCCCGTCCTTGCTTGGGCAGTGTAGACGGTCTCGGGACGCTTGGCGTTGTTTGCGATGGGTGCCATTTTAGCACTCCTTTCTACTTCTCTCGCGGCGGTCGCCATCTTTGCCTTTCGACAAAGACCATGCTATACGGATTAAGCATGAAACGAGATTTCAATTGTCAAGTACATCTTCTCTCAACAACTAAAACCTCGCTTCATGCTTAAGTTTTGTCTTAATCTAATCATCTGCTTGTCAAGGTGCGCTTTCGGACAAGGATTTGCTCAACTTGTCAATGAAAGCCAATGTTATTTATATCACGCGATAATATTTAAGTCAAGTTTAATCAACTTTCTCTAAAATAATGCCCGTTCTGGCTGGTAAGTAAACCTTAAGGTTGTGATTATTATCAGCCGGGAAAGTAAAAAATCGGGAATTATGATCTATTCGCTCCTGTCCGCCGAAGTTCTTGTCGTCGCTACTTAACGCCAACTTGTAAGAGCCAGCTTCTGCGGGTACTGCGTAATCTGAGTGGGATTTGTCGGGCGAAAAATTGATAACAAATAAAAAGTCGCCGTGCATAAAACTGACCATATGATCAGATTGGCGAACCGTCAAATGGTGAACATTAGGATTATCAATTTGTCGAATAATCTTCATTAGCGCCGCGTCAAAATCGCCCAACCATTGATATTTTAAGAAGCCATTGTCGCGTAAATTCCATTGCCGACGAGCGTGCTTAAACGACCAATTATTACCCTCGCGCGGAAAATCAATCCATTCCGGATGCCCGAATTCATTGCCCATAAAATTCAAATAACCGCCGCCGTGCAGCCCCGCGGTCATCAGACGAATCAGTTTATGTAGCGCCACGCCACGCTCAACTGTTAAATATGGGTCAATTTTATCCATATGCCAATACATATTTTTATCAATCAATCGGAAAATCAGCGTTTTATCGCCGACGAGCGCTTGATCGTGACTTTCGGCGTAATTGATGACTTTTTCCTCTGGGCGATGCGAACTCAAAGTGTAAGCCAATTGCCCCAAATCCCAATCTTCATCATTTTTCTCTTTCAGAGTTTTTATCCATAAATCCGGCGCGCCCATTTGCAAGCGATAATCAAAGCCCAGCCCGCCATCCTTTGTTGATGCGCCCAGTCCAGGAAAACCGCTCATTTCCTCTGCAATTGTCGTGGCGTCGGAGCGAACGGCGTGAATGGTTTCATTCGCCAATCTTAAATAAGCGAGCACGTCTTTGTCGACATTATCGCGGAAATAATCATCATAACTAGTGAAACTTTTTCCGAGTCCGTGGTCGTGGTAAATCATACTAGTTACACCATCAAACCTAAATCCGTCAATGTGATATTCGTCCAGCCACCAACGGCAATTGCTTGCCAAAAAATGCAAAACTTCTGGCTTGCCGTAATCGAACAGCCGCGAGTCCCATTCTGGATGATTTGTTGGCTTGAAATATTGTGTCGGATCGCCGGCAAAATTGCCCAGACCTTCGACTTCGTTTTTGGCGGCGTGAGCGTGAACGAGGTCAATGATGACGCGCAGTCCCATTCCGTGCGCCGTGTCAACCAATTTTTTAAAATCGTCGGGCGTGCCAAATCTTGACGAAACCGCAAAAAAGTTGCTGACGTGATAACCGAAGCTGCCGTAATATGGATGCTCGGCGATTGCCATAAGCTGAATGGTGTTATAACCAGATTCCTTAATTCGCGGCAAAACATCCGCGGTGAATTCGCTGAAACTGGCGACTTTTTCTTGTTGGCTGCTCATGCCAATGTGTGCTTCGTAAATTAAAGGAACTTTTGGATTGGGCGGGGTTTTATATTGCCAATTATAAGGAGTTTTTGGCGACCACACGACTGCGGAAAAATCGACAGAATTTTCGTCCTGAACGACGTAATTTGCGTATGAAGGCAGTCGCCAGCCATCGCCGCCAGACCAATAGACGCGCAATTTATATTTTTGTCCGTGGCGGAGTGAATCTTCAGGAAGATTTATGCTCCATTCGCCGTTTTTATCGCGATTTAAAGAGAATTCTTCGCGCTCTTTCCAGTCTGAAAAATCGCCGACTAAGAACATCCGAGTGGCATTCGGCGCCCATTCTCTAAACGTCCAGCCCACATCTGTTTTATGAAGTACGAAATGTAAAAAACCCATCGCGAATTCGGCTGGCGTTTTGCCGCTTAAAACCTTTTTCAGTTTCGAAGAAATATACTTCTCACGCGCCTGAATTGTGGATTTGTGCGGGGCTAGCCACTGGTCCAAATCAACGAGGGTTTTATTGCTCATGTTTCTAGTGTAGCGAAAAAAACTGATATAATCTATTAAATGAGACCTTTTTCTTTTGAAATAACTTCACGATTTAACGATACGTTGGCGCGAACAGGAATTATTCACACGCCACACGGTGATATTAAAACGCCGGCGTTTATTGTGGTTGGAACTAAGGCTAATGTTAAGGCGATGATTCCGGAGATGGTGAAGGATGTTGGTGCACAGGCAGTGCTGGCGAACGCTTATCATTTGTATCTGCAGCCAGGACATGAGTTGATTGAAAAGGCAGGATATCTTGGCAAATTTATGCATTGGGACGGGCCGACTTTTACGGATAGCGGTGGGTTCCAGGTTTTGAGCTTGGGCTCTGGCTTTAAGAAGGTTTTGGCAATGAGTACTGATGTTGATGAAGAAATTGCGATTGCTAAAAAATCGTCGCGTCATGCTTGGGTGGACGAAAACGGCGTGATGTTCAAGTCGCATCTGGACGGCTCTTACCATAAATTTACGCCAGAATTGTCCATGCAAATTCAGGCTGGAATTGGCGCTGATATTACTTTTGCGTTTGATGAATTGACCTCTTTGATTGATCCGTACGAATATCAAGTTGAGGCGCTGGCCAGGACGCATGCTTGGGCGGAGCGAAGTTTGGCGGAAGTCAAGCGCCTAAGGGCGGCTCGTCCAGATAAGCCGTATCAAGCTTTATTTGGCGTTTTGCAAGGCGCGAATTACGAGGATTTACGAAAGCAAACTGCCGAGTTTTTGGGCGCGATGGATTTTGACGGCTATGGAATCGGTGGCGCGCTGGAAAAGGAAACTATGGCGCAAACGATTCAGTGGGTCAATCAAATTCTGCCTGAAAATAAACCGCGACATTTACTGGGAATTTCCGAGCCTGATGATATTTTTGCGGCGATTGAGCAGGGAATTGACACCTTTGACTGCGTGAGTCCGACGCGAGTGGCTAGGAACGGCGCCGCGTATACGCCGTTTGGCCGAGTCAATGTGCGCGGCCAGAAATACCGCGAGATGTTTGCGCCGATTATGGACGATTGCGATTGCTATACTTGCAAGAATTACACGGCGGCTTATCTCTGTCATCTTTTGCACGCTCGCGAGTCGTTGGCTGGAACGTTGTTGTCAATTCACAACGAGCGATTTATCGTTAAGTTGGTTGATGATATTCGAGCCAGCTTGGAGGATGGAACTTTTTACGAGTTCCGCGATTCGTTCCTGGCGAAGTATTATAGTAAGAAATAGGCTATTTACAACTGATTGGAAAATCGTTATAATTAAACTCATACGCCGTGAGGTCTTTTTTATGGACTGTACCCGCGTGAAAAATAATAATTAAATTAAGGAGAACTTCTACAAATGGCAGATGCATTTGACCGAAGCAAACCGCACGTTAACGTTGGTACAATGGGCCACGTTGACCACGGTAAGACTACGCTGACTGCTGCGATTACTGCAGTGTTGGCAAAGCGCCTACCAAGCGCAGTTAACAAACCTGTTGCGTACGACCAGATCGACAACGCACCAGAAGAGAAGCAACGTGGTATTACTATCGCGTCTTCACACCAAGAGTATGAATCAAAGAATCGTCACTATGCACACGTTGACATGCCAGGACACGCTGACTACGTCAAGAACATGATCACCGGTGCTGCTCAGGTTGACGGTGCGGTATTGGTTATCGCTGCAACTGACGGCCCAATGCCTCAGACTCGTGAGCACGTTTTGCTTGCAAAGCAGGTTGGTGTGCCAAAGATCGTTGTCTTCTTGAACAAGATGGACATGGCTGACGAAGAAATGGTTGAGCTGATCGAAGAAGAAGTTCGCGAACTTCTTGAAAAGAACGGCTTCGACAAAGACGCTCCAATCATCAAGGGTTCTGCTCTTAAGGCTCTTGAAGGTGACGAGAAATACGAAGACGCTATTATGGAATTGGTTGACGCAATGGACAGCTACATTCCAGAGCCAGCACGTGACATGGACAAACCATTCATTATGCCAATTGAGGACGTCTTCTCAATTAAGGGTCGTGGTACAGTAGCAACTGGTCGTATCGAGCAGGGTGTTGTTAAATTGAACGACGAAGTTGAAATCGTTGGTTTGAAGCCAACTCAGAAGTCAGTTGTAACTGGTATTGAGGCCTTCAAGAAATCTCTTGACCAAGGTCAAGCAGGTGACAACGCAGGTGTCTTGCTACGTGGTATTGAGCGCAGCGACATTGAGCGTGGTCAAGTTTTGGCAAAGCCAGGCACAATTACTCCACATACTGAGTTTGAAGCTGAAGTTTACATCTTGAAGAAGGAAGAAGGCGGTCGCCACACTCCATTCTCAAAGGGCTACAAGCCACAGTTCTACTTCCGCACAACTGACGTTACTGGTGAAGTTGAATTGCCAGCTGACAAAGAAATGGTTATGCCAGGCGACACTGTAACCTTCAAGGTTAAGTTGCTTGCACCAATCGCTATGGAGCAAGGTTTGAACTTTGCTATCCGCGAAGGTGGCCGTACAGTTGGTGCTGGTGTTGTTACAAAGATTAACAAATAATCTTGATAACACAAGCTTAATTAAATCCCCCGAACTTTCGGGGGATTTTTTGATTGCTACTGTGATAACGTATGTTTAATCGAGAGCTCTCCAGTTAAAACATTCTTCAGAAATGTCAAGCTTATATTGAGGATAGTACGATCCGTCATTATCCTTCTCGTCGACAGATGTAGTCTTTGTGATTTTCATACCCATCTTTTTACCGTCTACCGTGGTGGCCATAAATTGAGGAAGGCAAAGATATTGCTCATTTTCGCCGCGCGGGAAAGATACGGGTTTAGTAAATTGCCCTACGTTACTTTTCTTCTCTTTGCATTCGGTTGTATTCTTTAAGGTTTCGGTTGGAACATAATATCTATAGTCTACTGCTAATGTATTTGTTTTGCTCATTAGATCCGCAACTCCAGGCTTTCTTTTTCCATAGGTTTGTTTGGTAAAATCTATATCATTAAATGTAAACATAACTGTGTTGTCTCCATCGCACAAGTACATTGAGCAGTCTGCCTTTTCAGGGAATCCGTCGTAGGTTTTTGCTGTACAGTTAGCTACAAATCCTTCGCGGGTTCCGTTCTCCGAATAATACATTGAGTTCTTTTCTATATCTATTTTTCCCGCAGAATCATCTTTTTTATTTTGTGACGGATTCTCGGTATTGCTATTTTCTGGCTGAGATGTAGTAGTCTCAGAGCCGCCGTATGGGGCTGAACTTGAGCTTCCAGCATCAACTCCTTTTTCGCCTGCGCATCCGGCTAAGAAGCATGACGGCAGTAAAGCGAACACTGCAAGTGCTCGATATACTTTTGCAGTATCGATGCGTGGCATTTTTTCTGCAAACATTCTTTTTTCCATATATCCTCCCGTTGATAATATGTAAAAGTTAATAGATTGCCGATATTATACATGTTTTTTGCTGTAAAGTAAAATTAATTGACAAAGCGGTAATGTTTATGGCAGAATAAAGACATCTAATATAAAACAGAAAAAGGAGATTTTGGTGAATAAACAGAAATTGCTAATTGTTGGCGGAGGCGGAATGGTCGGTGCGACGGCGGCTTATGCGTGTGCGTTGCGTAGTGTCATTGAAGAGATTGTGTTGATTGACCGTAATGAGGATTTGGCTTGGGGTCAGGCGGCTGATATCAATGACGCGATGGGAATTGACAGAAATGTCGTGGTTCATACGGGAAATTATTCTGATATCAATGACGATGACATCGTTGTGATTACCGCGGGTGCACCACAACTTCCTGGTCAGACTCGATTAGAATTGATTGACGTTAACGCAAAAATTATGCGTGATATTGTGAAAAATATTATGGCGAATGGCGCGAAGCCGTATTTGGTGATTGTCAGTAATCCGGTTGATGTTCTGACTTACGTGGCGCTTAAGGAATCTGGTTTGCCGAAAAATCGCGTGTTTGGGACGGGTACGACGCTTGATACTTCGCGAATGAAGTCGTATTTGGCGGACGCATTCAATGTCGACAGTAAAGCGGTTGACGCTTATATTTTGGGCGAGCACGGCGATTCGTCATTTTCGACAATTGAAACGGCGCAAATTGGTGAAGTGCCGATTAAGGAATATCCTGGTTTTACAGAGGAGATGATTGACGGAATTGAGCAGAAGGTTCGCGACCGAGCTTATCGAGTGATTGAAACAAAGAAATCGACGTATTTTGCGATTGGGTTTGTTGTGTCTAAGATTGTTTCGGCGCTCCGAAAATCGACGCACACGGTTTATCCCGTCTGCTCTTTGGCTGAAGGTGAATATGGACTGAATAATGTTGTGCTTGGATTGCCATCAACAATCAGTAGCGACGGCGTGAAGATTTTGGCGGGCTATCCGCTTACCGAGCGAGAAAAAGAATCGCTGAATAAATCCGCTGGAATTATTGCGGAAATGATTTCTCATCTTGATAAAGCGGAAAATTGCTGATATAATCGCATAGTTAATAATAATTTATCTCGAGAACTCGATTGACTATAAATAGGGCAATTAGAGGTTACGAGATCGCACACAAGAGGAGGAGCTATGGCTCAAGATACAGGAATTAAAATCCGTATTCGCCTGAAGGCTTATGACCACAAAGTCATTGACCAATCAGCAAAACAAATTATCGACACTGCAATTCGCACAGGTGCTAACGTGGCTGGTCCAGTGCCTTTGCCAACTCGACGCAGCACTTACACTGTCGTAAAGAGTCCGCACGTTTACAAAACTGGTGGTGAATCTTACGAGCGCCGCGTTCATAAGCGTCTGATTGACATTACAAACGCTACACCAAAGACGATTGACAGCTTGCAGAACTTGAATTTGCCAGCTGGCGTTGACGCTGAAATTCGTATGTAATTTAACAATATATAAAATTTCCGCCTCTTGAATGGGGCGGATTTTTTATGCTATAATTCCATTTAGCTTATGACAAAACAAAAAACTCGTACTTATGCTCGCAATCGCTCGAAGTCTAGCGAGCTGTTTAGTCGCAAAGGTCGCGAACGTATTTATGATAATGACGGCTCATTTTTCTTGAAATTGGTGATTTTTGTGCTATTAAGTGCGCTGTGGCTTCGTCTAAAAAATCCAATTGAAATTAGCGGTTTGGTTGTCCAAGCCATTCCTGTCGGGCTATTTATTGCGCTGCTGTTGGTATTAAAGATTGAGAAATATCAATTCAACCGGAAAATTTGGTACGTCACGATAATTTTTATGGCAATTCTGACTTCGTTTACGCCGGTTGGTGTGATGATTTAATCGCTATGGATTCGTTATAAAATAATACCGCCCAATTAGGACGATATTATTTTGCTTGAAGTTGTTTGCTCTTAAACTTCTAGAATGGGCGCTCACCGCCCAACTTGTCAATAGCGTATCCAGAGTCTCGAATAATGTCAATCAGCGCCTCAGCTCGCCTAGCTGCGTCTGGAATATTTTTAGCTGCTTCGTAAGCTAAGCGGAACATCTTGCTGCTGTTGGTTATTCTTGCGGCTGACATGTATATACGAATTTTTCGTTCTATATCAACGCCGTCCATTCTATCTATATTTGGCACTAGTGCATTAATAGCCTCATCTCTGATAGCGCGTAAATTATTCAGTTCTTCGTTAGTATTTTCGATTTGAGAATCGTTCATGATTGCCCCCTAATTAATAAAATTTCTTTTCGAATATGATTATAGCATATGCGGAATTGTAGATAAAACAGAACATATGTCATGGGTTGACTTTTTAGGCTCAATTGTGCTACAATTTACGAGTAATTTCTATTACGCGTAATATCAACTGTTCTCCTTGGTGAATGAGCAGGTCTGGTTATGAGCGGATGTTTACATTTAATGTTCTCCCAGAATCCAGAAACCGCACGTCATCAGGAGTATTTAAGTGGGAGTGAGGAAAAGTGAAAACACTTCTCGGTACCAAACTTGGTATGACCCAGCTCTTGGCTGAAGACGGCAAAGCCATTCCGGTAACGCTGATCCAAGCCGGCCCTGTCACCGTTACTCAGGTGAAGACTGTCGAAACCGACGGTTACAATGCGGTACAGGTAGCTTTTGGAGAGGGTAAGAACCTGAGCAAGGCCGTGGCTGGACATGTTAAGCCAGCCCAAGTGACCCCGAAACATATTCGGGAATTCCGTGTCGACCAGATTCCAGAGGATCTGAAAGTTGGCAGTGAAATTAATGTTTCCGCGTTTGAAGTCGGCGATTTTGTCGATGCAACCGGAACCAGCAAAGGTAAAGGTTTCGCTGGAACCATTAAACGCCACAATTTTAAGCGTCATCGTAAGACGCACGGTGGTAAAGGTAATACTCGTAAGCCGGGTTCAATTGGCTCGATGTATCCACAAAAAGTTTTCAAGGGTAAGACGATGGCTGGCCACATGGGTCACGAGCGTGTTACTGTTAAGAACTTGGAAGTGGCATATGTTGATCCAGAGACCAATCTAATCGGGGTTAAGGGCGCTGTTCCTGGACCACGAAAGGGGCTGATTATTTTAGGAGGTAACAAGTAATGGCAGATTCAACCAAACTTCCTAAAGACATTTTTGCTGTGGAAGTGCCAAATCACGAATTGTTGAAATTGGCATATGACAGCTACTTGGCAAACGCACGCCTAGCTAGCGCTACAACCAAGCAGCGCGGTGAAGTTTCTGGTGGTGGTAAAAAACCATGGAAGCAAAAGGGAACTGGTCGAGCACGTTTTGGCTCAAGCCGTAACCCAATCTGGCGCGGCGGTGGTGTAGTATTTGGCCCACGCGGCAACGAAAACTACACTAAAAAATTGTCAAAGACTGCTAAGAAAGTGGCAGTTCGCCAAGCTTTGACCGTAGCTAACGAAGCTAAGAAAATTGTCGTTAAAGATGTTAAGGCTACTGGCAAAACCAAGGAAGTCGCAACATTCCTAGCAGACAACAAGTTCGAGCGCCGTGTTCTGATCGTTGTAGATGAGAAGACGCCAGAACTTATGCGTGCTACAAACAATATTCAGAACGTTTTGGTGGTTCGCGCTAATTATCTAAGCGTTTATCACATTCTGAATGCGGATACAATCGTTATAACACCGAAAGCTCTGCCGGTAATTACTGCATGGTTGGGCAAGGAGGAAGCGTAATATGAAACAGACGATTATTATCCCACGCGTTAGTGAGAAGGCTTACGCACAGAGCGCCAACGGTGTATATGTGCTACGCGTTCCACTTAACTTGAATAAGAACGAAATCAAATCAGCTGTAGAAGCGCAATTTGGCGTTACTGTAGTTAAGGTTAAAACCTTAGTGCAAGACGGCAAGGCTGTACGCTTCTCACGAGGCAAGAATCGTTATCCTGGCACAACAACGCGCAAGGATTGGAAGAAGGCTTACGTGACGCTGAAAGAAGGCGATAAGCTCGATGTGTTTGACGCAGTAGAGCAGCAGATGGAGGAGACCAAGTAATGCCAGTGAAAGCTTACAATCCAACCACTCCTGCTCGTCGCGGCATGACGAGTCAGGATTTGTCAGACATTACAACAAGAAAACCTCTTAAAAGTCTGATTAAAGCTAAAAAGCAAAATGCCGGTCGCAACAACCAAGGTCGAATTACTGTTCGTCATCGCGGAGGCGGCGTTCGTCGTCACTACCGCTTGGTGAACCATAATTTGCCAGCAGGCTTGACCTTGACGATTGAAGAAATCGAATACGATCCAAACCGCTCAGCTCGTATTGCTCGAGTTAAGGATCAGTACAATTTGTACCACTACATCCTAGCTGACACCTCAATGGTTAAGGGTAAAACTATCCGAACTGGCGAAGAAGCTCCAATTGAGGCTTCGAACCGCTTGCCACTGTCAGTTATTCCTGTTGGTACGATGATTTACGCTATTGAGTTGACCGCTGGTAAGGGCGCACAAATGGTACGCGCTGCTGGTGCTAAAGCTCAGTTGATGGCGAAAGAAGGCAACTACGCAACTATCAAATTGCCATCTGGCGAAGTTCGCAAAGTTCGCTTGGAAGCTACCGCTGCTATCGGTGTAGTCGGTAACGTCCAGCACCAAAATGTTAAGATCGGTTCAGCTGGTCGCAAGCGTCGCAAGGGTATTCGCCCAACCGTTCGTGGTGTCGTTATGAACGCTGCAGATCACCCACATGGTGGTGGTGACGGTGGTCGCCACGGTACTGGTAAAGCACCACGTACTCCTTGGGGTCAATTGACATTAGGTTATCGAACTCGTCGCCGTAAAGGCTCGAATAAATTAATCGTACGCACGCGTCACGACGCGAAGAGGAAGAGGTAAATCACGATGAGTCGTTCATTAAAGAAAGGTCCATTCGTCGATGTAAAGCTAGCAAAGAAAATTGCTGCTCTTAGCCTTGACGATCGAACCGTTATTAAAACGTGGGCGCGCGCTTCGACTATTACACCAGAGATGGTTGGTCGAACGATTGCTGTTCACAACGGTAGAGTGCACGTACCAGTGCTGATTACCGAAAATATGGTTGGTCATAAGCTCGGTGAGTTTAGCCCAACTCGTAAATTCCGTAAACATGGTGGAAAGGATAAGAAGTAATCATGGCTGATACAACTTATACTGTCCGTGCTTACGCTAAAGGTGTTGATCAGGCACCACGTAAGGTAAGCCTAGTCGCAGCTTTGGTGCGAGGTCGTACTGTAGCTGATGCGCTAGTTATCTTAGAGCACGTTCCAAAACGCGCTGCTAGCCCAGTTAAGAAGGCTATCGAAAGCGCTAAGGCAAACGCCATTAACAACCACGACTTGGATGCAAAAAGCTTGGTAATTACTACTTTGAGCGTTACTACTGGTACACGTTTGCGCCGCTTCAAGCCTGCATCACGTGGCCGTGCTTTGCCATTCCAGAAAAAGACTTCAAATATTTTGGTTGAAGTAACTGGTACAGAAAAGCCAAAGAAAGCGCCTGCAAAAAAGGCCGAAGCTAAGGCAGAAGCAAAAACTGCTAAGCCTGCAGCTAAAAAAGCCGCTAAACCGGCAGCAAAAAAGGAGGAGAAGTAAATGGGTCAAAAAGTGAATCCAATCAACTTCCGCCTACAGGTCAATAAGAACTGGAGCTCTCGTTGGTTTACGGCCAATAAAAAAGAGTTTGCAGAGGCGATTCGTCAGGATCACGAAATCCGCGAGTTGATTGAAAAGAAATTTGCCTCACGCCCAACTATCAATCGCATTGAGATTGAGCGTAGCGCTAACTTGATCACGATTACAATTCACACAGCAAAGGCTGGTGTTGTTATCGGTCGCGGTGGTGCTGGCGTGAACGAATTGAAGAAGCAAGTTGAGAAGATTGCTGGTCAGCCAGTTCGTATCAACATTGAAGAAGTTCGCCGTCCAGAATTGGCAGCCAAATTGGTAGCTGAGAACATCGCCCGCCAATTGGAGCGCCGAATCAACTTCCGCCGTGCAACTAAAATGACCGCACAAAACACCATGAATGCTGGCGCTAAAGGTATTCGTATTGAGGTGGCTGGTCGTTTGAACGGTGCTGAAATGGCACGTCGCGAAAAGGTAATTGAAGGCTCAGTGCCTCTACACACCTTGCGCGCTGATATTGACTTTCACTGTGCTCGCGCTCAGACACCAGCTGGTATCATTGGCGTGAAAGTGTGGATTTATAAGGGAGAAAGGAGTCGCTAAATGCTGTTACCAAAGAAAACTAAGCACCGCAAAGTGCGTATTGGAAAAAACCGCGGTCAAGCAACTCGTGGCAATTACATCGCGTTCGGCGACTTTGCATTGCAATCACAATCAAATGAGCGCATCAACTCCCGCCAAATCGAGTCTGCTCGTCAGGCGATGACTCGTTACATCAAGCGTGGTGGTAAGATTTGGATTCGAATCTTTCCTCACACTCCAGTTACCCGAAAGCCACTTGGCTTGAAGATGGGTGGTGGTAAAGGTAATCCAGAGTTCTTCGTTGCTAAGGTAAAAGCTGGCACTGTTCTGTTTGAGATGCAGGGCGTTTCAGAGGAAGTTGCTCGCGAAGCAATGCGTCTGGCTAGCCACAAATTGCCAGTCAAATGTAAGTTCATCAAGCGGGAGGACGCATAATGGCTGAAACGAAGAAATCTGTTAAAGCGGCAGTTGTTAAGACGATTGACGATTTGAAGAAGGAATTGGCTGAAAAGCGAAACGACCTACTTCAAGCAAAACGTTCTCACGCTGCTGGCGAATTAGTTAATCCAAAAGCGTTGCGTTCACTCCGAAAGGAAATTGCACGCCTGCTGACACAAATTAATAATACAAAGGAGAGCAAGTAATGGCCCGACGAACATTGATTGGCGTCGTAACGAGTGCCAAGCGCGATAAGACCATCACTGTGACGGTCACTAGCCGCGAAACGCATCCGCTATACGGCAAGCAGTACACCGTGACTCGCAAATACACTGCTCACGATGAAACCAACGAAGCAGGTGAAGGCGACAAGGTGCAGATCGAAGAGACTCGCCCAATTTCCAAGACTAAGAGCTTTACTCTAGTTAAGGTGATTGAAAAGTCTCGCGGTTCTATCAAACTAAAGGACGAAGTTTCTGGCGAAACTAAGGAAGAGGCTAAGGAGGACGACAAATGATCCAACAAGAATCTCGCCTTAAGGTAGCCGACAACTCAGGCGCTAGGGAAGTTCTGTGTATCCGCGTGCTTGGCGGTACACGACGCCGTTACGCTCGCGTTGGCGACGTAATCGTCTGCTCAGTAAAAGACGCTAGCCCAACCGGTAACGTTAAGAAAAAATCTGTTGTTAAGGCTGTAGTTGTTCGTACTCGCGATCAAATTCATCGCAAAGACGGTTCAACAATCTGTTTTGACGACAATGCCGTAGTGATTATCAACGATGACAAGCAGCCAAAAGCTACTCGTGTCTTCGGTCCAGTTCCACGCGAACTTCGCGATATGGGCTACATGAAGATCGTCAGCTTAGCTCCGGAGGTACTCTAATGGCTCGAATTCATAAAGACGATACCGTAAAAATTATTGCTGGTAAAAATAAAGGCACAACTGGTAAAGTTCTAAAAGTTAACACAAAAGATCAAACTGTTTTGGTTGAAGGTGTCGGCGTTGGACATCGCCACGTTAAGCCAAGCCAGTACAATCCAAAAGGCGGCAAGAAAGATATTCACGTACCAATGTATATCAGCAAAGTTGCTCTGGTTGTTGATGAGAAATCAGGCAAAACCAGTCGGGTTGGTTTAGTAAAGAATGCTGACGGCGGCAAAACTCGTGTTGCTCGTCAAGCAAAAAATAAGGAGATTAAATAATGGCAGAAAAGAAAACTGTCGTGCCAGCTCCTCGCTTGAAAGCCTTGTATCAAGGAACTTACCTTAAGGAACTACAAGCCGAATTGAATCTAAAGAATGCGCATGAAGTGCCAGCTTTGGAAAAGATCGTCGTGAGCGTTGGTACCGGCAAAAAGAAAGATGACAAGCGTCATTTCGAAATTGTCAAAAACACTGTCGAGAAAATCACCGGTCAAGCACCAGTGGCTCGACGAGCCAAAAAATCAATCGCGACATTTAGCATTCGTAAAGGTATGGGCGCGCCAATTGGTGTTAGCGTAACTTTGCGCGGCGCTCGTATGTATGAGTTCATGGATCGTTTGATTAACGTTGCTTTGCCTCGTGTTCGCGACTTCCACGGCGTTGGCTTGAAGTTCGATAAAGGTGGCAATTACAATCTAGGTATCACCGAGCAATCGATTTTCCCAGAATTGACATTTGAGGAAACTCAAGTTTTGCACGGTTTGCAGGTTACATTTGTTATCAAGAACGGCAACAAGGAAGCTTCTAAGGCGTTGCTAGAAAAATTCGGCATGCCGTTTGAGAAGAAAGGAGGCGTCAAGTAATGGCTAAGAAATCAATGGTCGCTCGTGATAAGAAGCGTATGAAGATGATTGCCAAGTTTGCAGCCAAGCGTGCTGAGTTGAAAGAACTTGGCGACCTTGATGGTTTGCAGAAATTGCCTCGCAATTCTAGCCCAACCAGGCACAAGAACCGTGATAGCATCTCTGGTCGCCCACGCGGCTACATGCGTCAATTCGGCTTGAGCCGTATCAATTTCCGCGAAAAAGCAGCCAAGGGTGAAATCCCAGGCATAACAAAGAGTAGTTGGTAAGAAGGAAAGGAGATTAAAATATGTCTATGCAAACTACAGACCCAATCGCCGACCTTCTGACTCGCATCCGCAATGCGAAATTGGTTGGCAAAACGGAAGTTCGTGTTCCGTCCAGCAAGATGAAAAAAGTCATCGCTGAACAATTAGTCAAAAACGGCTACTTGGCAGATGTCAAACTGGAAGATGCTAAACCTCGTGGCGTGTTGGTAGTTACTATCAATGAAAAAGGAACTAACAGCACTATCAACGAAATTACCCGTATCTCAAAACCTGGTCGTCGCGTTTACGTCGGCTCGGCAGAGATTCCAAAGGTAAAGAGTGGCCGTGGTTTGGTGCTTATCTCAACATCAAAAGGTGTCATGACTGGCGCCGAAGCAGCTAAGGCTAAACTTGGTGGTGAATTGTTGTTGAAAGTTTACTAAGCCTCACACGAATCAAATAAACGTCCTCATTGCAGGGCGTTTATTTTTTATATCCATCTACACAGAGATAGTATAATTTAACTAAGGGGTGATTTTATGATAGTTAAAGAATATGGAAAATCTAATAAAGATATTATTATGTTATTACATGGTGGTGGATTATCATGGTGGAATTATGAAGGAGTGTCAGAAATATTAAAAAGTAATTATCATGTAATATTACCAATATTAGATGGCCATTCAGGAAGTGATAGAGATTTTACTTCTATTGAAAGTAATGCAAATGAAATAATTGAATATATTGATAATAATTATAACGGAAATGTTAAACTTATAGGAGGACTTTCACTAGGAGCACAAATTTTATTAGATATATTGTCAAAAAGAGACAATATATGTGAATATGCAATAATTGAAAGTGCTTTAGTATGCCCAATGAAAATGACAAATAAACTTATAGAATCATCAATTAATATGTCTTATGGACTTATAAATAAAAAGTGGTTTTCTAAACTTCAATTTAAAAGTTTAAAAATAAAAGAAGAATTATTTGATAAGTATTATATTGATAGTTCTAATATAACAAAAGATAATATGATTTCATTTTTAAAAGCTAATTCCAATTATCATCTTAAGAATATAAAAACTAACAAATCAAAATCAATAGTGGTAGTAGGAAGTAAAGAAAGACCAATTATGATTAAATCTGCAAAAATAATACACAATGAATTAATTAATAGTGAATTAGAAATATTAAGTGGTTATTATCACGGAGATTTAAGTATTAATCACCCAAATGAATATGCAGAAAAAGTTAAGAAACTAATAAAATAACTGTTCGGAAAATTTTAGTAAGCACAAGCAGTTTGAAGAGTAAATATGATGAGAGCCGAAAGGCTCTTATTTTTATGTCTTTAAATCATATTCACTCTAAAAAGTTTGTAGTGTTAAGAATGGTAGTAGTATAATTATCTCTATTGCAAATGGCTTTTTATGCCCAGAGGATCAATATATAATTCCAGGAACAGAATTTAATTAATGTTAAATTTTAAAGGAAGTACTAAATGATTGAACAAAAAACATTCGGCCAGAAAGTAATAGAATTTAATAAAAAATTATCTAAAATATCAATGGAATTACCGGATGGTTTTAAAATTATAAATCCGTTTAATGGAAGTCAAAAAGAAATAGTAAATGAAATTTCAACAACGTTCTACAAAAGGTTTTACAATGATTGTAATAAACGTCGTATAATATTAGGAAGTTCACCAGCACGTCGAGGAACAGCTGTTACAGGGGTACCATTTGAGGATGTGGAACATCTTCAAAAAGAAACTGGTATTTTGATTGATAAGTTTTATATTAACAAATCATCTTCAGGTTTTTTATATGATGTAATTGAAAAATATGGTGGATGTAAAAAGTTTTATTCGGATTTTTATATGAATTTTGTCTGTCCTGTTGGTATAGTTAGAGCCAATTCAAAGGGAAATGAGGTTAACTGTAATTATTATGATAGTAAAAAATTGCAAGAAACATTGTATTCTTTGATTGTTAGTTCAATACAGGCACAAATTGATTTTGGAATCGATACTTCTGTGTGTTATTGCATAGGAAGTGGAGATAATTATACATTTTTATCTAAAATAAACAAAAAATATAATTTTTTTGATGAAATCATACCTTTGGAACATCCGAGATTTATAATGCAGTATAATTCTAAACATAAATATGAATATTTTGAAAAGTATTTGACAGCTTTAAAGCAAAATCATGGCAAAGAGAAGGAGATAGCATATCGTTAATAAAAAATTTTAATGAAACATTAATACATGACGAGTTGTTCAAAAAGATTGATTATATTATTTTGTTGTTGAAGGTTTACTAAGCCTCACGTAAATCAAATAAACGTCCTCGTTGCAGGGTGTTTATTTTTTATGATAAACTTTTATCATATGGGAGCTGGAGCGCTAAAAGACATAAAGTCGGCATATCGAGTAGCAGTAAAGGGATTAGTGCGTGATGAATTAGGTAGGCTACTGTTTGTTCAAGAGAGAAGTGATTCATGGGACCTTCCTGGCGGTGGGCTGGAACATGGTGAGGATATTACAGAAGCGTTGAAACGAGAGTTTCTGGAAGAACTAGAGACAGATATCGAAGTCGCTGCAGAAAATCCCTTGATCATTCCAGCTTGGAATACGAAGTTCGACGACCCCGTTTTGGTTATTGCCTACAAAGTTACTCTATTAACGACACCTCGTAAAACAGATGAAGTTTCAAACTTTAACTATTTCGATATTCATGAAATCAAGCAAGAAAAGCTAGATTCTACGCTGATTGGCAGTCTTTCAAAGATATATCAAATTGACCGATAGTACTCTCGAGAGAAATATTTCTATGCTTTCCATACGGCAGACAGCATTGAAGACACTCTCATGCCGCTCTGTGCTATAAAAGAAAACGTAGGACACTTCCTGACGCCTGGGGATATAAAGTATAATAGATTAGACTGGCTCGGGCAATAAATTTAGGAGATATCATGGACGCCATAAGAAAAACTATTAAAGCACGCACCTGGAAGGACGGTAAAGAAATTCACTCAGAAGATCAGGCTCTTCCGGTAAATCAGGTATATGCTTGGCTTTTTACTCACGATAATAAAATAGCCATCGTCTCTAAAGATGGTCGAAAGTGGCAACTGCCCGGTGGAAAGCCAAATAAGCACGAGACCTACTTGCAAACCATCGTGCGTGAAGTAGCTGAAGAGACGGGAATTAATACAGGCAGTGTGTCTAGTCAGTATAAGTTCTTTGGTTATTACGATATCTTGGAAACAGATAGCTTAAAAAATGATGACGAGTACTTACAACTTCGGGTTAGCCTGAAACTTAATAAGAATGCCGATGAGTATATCTTACATCAACATAACGAGGACGAAGAGCAAATACAGGAAGAGCAGATACGGTATGCTAAATTTGTAAAAGTTGATGAACTCACACAACACATTCCATGGGCAAGTGAGAGCGCGGAGTTGAAAGCCGCTATACAGAGTCAAATAAATTTTCCTGTATCACACTAGCACATTTTTCGACCGCAACTTCATGCCCGAGTGAATATCCATTGCGCTTCAATTTCGGCAGCTCGCGCACTTCGTGAAACATCATATTAAGCTCAGGTACGAAAAATAATTCCCGAAACGGCATTCCTTTGAGCCGTGATTCCTTGTGCGGTTTGGTCAAAATAACACCAGAATTTTTTCCAAAAATTACTTTCTCACGACCATTGGTAAAATTTATTACAAGACACGTCGTGTATTGCGCTCGCCTGTTTGTTTTACCTTCAAGCTTCTTCAGGCAATAATCTACGATCTCTTGATCGCTCATCTCATGGCCATTCCAACGTCTTGTAAATACACCAGGCTCGCCGTTTAGAGCTTCAATCTCCATACCGGAATCATCGGCGATAATTATCAGGTTTTTATCATTTTCATGTAAATGATTCCTTGTGTGTCGCGCCTTCAATAGGGCATTTTGTTCAAATGTCGTGCCTGTTTCTATGCAGTCAGGCATTTGATAGTCTAAATCTGCCAACGAAATAATTGACGTCTGCGGAGCGAATTTATGAAACGCGGCGACAAATTCTGCGTATTTGCCTGGGTTTCTGGTGGCGAAAAGTATAGTTGCTGTCATTGAGTATGATTATATCAATTATCATAAATATCGAAAAATTGCTAATTTGACGGCATTATAATATTATCAAACCAAGCAATGATAATTTCATCCATATACAAAACAGCCGATAACGACGGGCTAATCGCTCATATTTATGAACATTTATTAGCTCAGTACGTTTTGAAGAGTCTTCAAGACAATGGGTTCTTTGTTCTGAGCGATATTATACTGTCTGCAAAAACATATGGCGACACTTGTTTTATGGATGCTGAATTATATAGCTCAGAAGCGAAAAAGACATACGACAAGGCATTGCGAGAGTTTGATAAATTAGTCATTTCAGAAGATGATATTTTGAGAGCCGCTAGCGAGTGCGGTATAGAAATGAATCGAGATATAGTAGAAGTCGACCGAAGCGAACTGAGCAAAAAGCTACGCGAAGTTCAGCTTTCTCCGTGGTGTAAGCAAATTGATATGGCGTATCGTAAGGCTCATGATGAGAGCTCTGTCAATACGCTTTTTCGTACTTCGTATATAAAATACAGTAAAGAGTCTGACGATCTTTTTCGTGAATGTGTTCTGGAGTATTCAATTGATGAAAGTCACATACAGACGCCGGTTGATCAAGCTCTGGCGGCAATTGTTATGCAGATTGTGGCTCTCAATTTCTTGACGGTCGTGCGAGAAAAATATACCGTATATGATCGTGGTGATCAGTGGTCGGAGGCGTCAATTTCGGTTGGATACAGAATGTTTCTTGGACTATTGAAGAAAGATGACAAAATAATTAATCAATTGAGCTGTGATTTCTTAGAGTATATAAAAATTTTATCGTCGTCTGTATTTTGTGATAATTTACAAAAAGCTCTTGTTCGATGTTCGGACAATCATAAACAGGTTATATTAAACAGGAGTGTGCTAAATGCGATCCTTGGAGGGTGTGTTATTGGCGGCAAAGGTTGGTTGGAAATGGCGGATAGTACTCGAATAGGGCAAATGATCAATTCAATCGAGCTAGACATATATGAGGTTAATTCGTAGTTTGAAAACCTTGCATTTTACCCCTAGTCTGTGTTAAAATACTGAAGTTAATATCAAATCACACGAAAGGTGAGCAATGAGTCTGAGTCGAATCGGAAAACTGCCGGTGATTATTCCGGCCGGTGTGACAATCACGGTTGACTCTGGTGATGTGGTCGTTAAAGGACCAAAGGGTGAATTGAAGCAATTCATCACACCAGCAGTTGAGGTGAAAGTCGAAGACGGACAAGTCACGGTACATCCTAAGGACGAGTCCAAAGTAGCTCGTAGTCAGCACGGTCTGATGCGCGCGCTAATCAACAACATGGTAATCGGTGTAACCAAAGGTTATGAAAAGCGCCTAGAGGTTAACGGTGTCGGTTTCCGTGTTAGCTCAAGCAACAACGAGCTAGAAATGGCACTTGGATTTTCACATCCAGTCAAATACAAAGCCCCAGAAGGTGTAACTGTTACCAACGAAAAAATGATTATCGTTGTTAGCGGTATCAATAAACAACAAGTCGGCCAAGTTGCAGCGGAAATCCGCGCATTGAAGAAGCCTGAACCATACAAGGGCAAGGGTATCAAGTATGTCGACGAGCAGATTTTGCGTAAAGCAGGAAAGACAGGTAAGTAATCATGGCTGAAAATAAGAAGCTACTCAACCGCGCTCTTCGCAAAAACCGCGTTCGCGCTAAGGTTTCAGGCACGGCAGAGCGCCCACGCTTGACAGTTACTATTAGCAATTTGCACGTTAGCGCACAGTTAATTGATGATGTGGCTGGTAAAACATTGGCTGCAGCAACTACAGTTGGCACAAAAGCAACTGGCACGATGACTGAAAAAAGTGCTGCTATCGGTACTGAAATTGCTAAAAAAGCAAAGAAAATTAAGATTAGCGCAGTAGTGTTTGATCGCAATGGTCGTCAATACGCTGGCCGCCTAAAGGCTTTGGCTGATGCTGCGCGCCAAGAAGGATTGGAGTTCTAGTATGGCAGAGCAAGCTGCAAATACTACCCCACGTGCAGAAGGTCGTCGACCTCGAAATCCACGTGGTGGTCGCCGCGATGACCGGCGAAATGTGCGCGATGACGCACCAAAAGAGTTTGAAGAATTGGTAATCAACATTGACCGCGTTTCTCGCGTGGTTAAAGGTGGTCGCCGTTTCCGATTTAAGGCTTTGGTGGTTGTTGGTAACCGCAAAGATAAAGTTGGTGTCGGTGTTGCTAAGGGCGCAGACGTTCAAGCTGCAGTTGCTAAGGCTACATCAGTCGCTAAAAAGCACTTGATTACATTGCCATTAAACGGCGAAACAATTCCGCACGACAGCGAAGTTAAATTCTCTGGCGCACGCGTATTGATCAAACCTGCCGCTCCTGGTACTGGTATTATCGCTGGTGGTGTAGTTCGTCAGATTATCGGCGTAACAGGTGTTCGTAACCTATTGACCAAATCTCTTGGCTCAACTAATAAGGTTAACATTGCTTACGCGACTATCGAAGCTCTAAAGTCATTAGTTCCGCGTGATCAATGGCTAAGCGCTCAGCCTGTAAAAAAGGTTGCTAAAAAGGAGGCTAAATAATGAAGTACAATGATCTCCAAGTTTCAGCAAACAGGAATAAAAAGCGTGTTGGTCGCGGTATTGCTGCTGGTCAAGGTAAAACTGCTGGTCGCGGTACTAAAGGTCAGAACGCCCGAACAGGCAAGAAGCTTCGCGTAATGTTCCAGGGTGGTCAGCGTCCACTAGCTCAAGCTGTGCCAAAGGCTCGCGGATTCAAGAGCTTGCGAACTCCAGCTCAAGTTGTGTACATGGATCACTTGAACGCATTTGACGGCAAAACCGTTGACAATGCTTTATTGTTCACTGAAGGCTACATTGCAACTCCTTTCCACACGGTTAAGGTGATTGCTCGTGGTGAATTGAAGGCTAAGGTTGACTTGAAGGTGCAAGCTGCCTCAGCTTCAGTTGTTGCTGCTATCGAAAAAGCCGGTGGCTCATTTGAGAAAGTAGCTACACCTCTACGCCAAAGTGCGAAAGAAGCTGAAGAGAAATAATTTTTCTCAGTAACAATAAATCCCCTTCGGAAGAGAAGGGGATTTTCTTTTGCTCTAAAGCCATGGTTTTATTAATAACGCATACGCTTTTATGTTTTTAGTATGGAAATATCCGCTAAGGTAATGTATAATTGACAGAGTTAAGAATTGTTAGTGACTATGAGGGGCTAAAACATGAATTGGAGAATAATTTTCCGCTCGCTGAAAAATAAAGATATGCAAAAACGACTATTTATCGTCGTGGGAATAATCGTTGTCTATCGATTATTGGCGCACATTCCAGTGCCGTTGGCGGAACCAACACAACTGCGTAACGCGATTTCGTCGGTGCTTGGACAATCTGACCTCGGTGGAATTTTGAACTTGCTATCTGGTGGCGCGTTGTCGAGCTTTTCTCTGGTGTTGGTCGGACTTAGTCCATTTATTACCGCCAGTATTATCATTCAGCTTCTAACTAAAGCCATTCCAAGGCTTGAGGAGCTACACAAAGACGGCGAATCTGGACGTCGGAAAATTCAGCAATGGACACGTGTTATTACTGTGCCACTTGCTATTGTCCAGTCAATCGCTTTCATCTTCATCTTAAGGCAAACAGTTCTTCAAGGCGGCAGTACGACATTAGCTGACCCTACGATGATGGAATGGATCGTTTCAATCACTTCAATGACGGCAGGCTCTGTTCTTCTGATGTGGCTCGGAGAGTTGATCACTGAGCAGGGAATCGGCAACGGTATTTCTATCGTAATCTTCGCTGGTATCATTAGCCAATTACCACAAATGCTCGCGTCATTAATCTCATCATTGTTCAACACCTCATCTGGAAGCTTAAACGTCTTCAACTGGTTCACTCTCCCTGTAAACCCAGTTATGTTCTGGACTATATTAATCATGTCGATCGCCGGACTCATCGTCCTTTACTTCCTGGTTAAAATCAACGAAGCTCAGCGCGTCATTACGATTAACTATGCAAAGCGCGTTCACGGAAACAGTAATTACGGCGACGTTAAGAGTATTTTGCCGGTTAAATTGATTGCTGCGGGAGTTATTCCGGTCATCTTTGCGGTTGCATTCCTGAGCTTGCCACAATTTGTTGGTCAAGTTATGAAAGCATCTGGTAACGCCGATCTTCTACCGACCGCCAACAAATTGATCACTTGGTTCCAAGCTCCAAACGCCGGCTCATTCACCGGCAGTACTGCAGAAGCATTTATCTACCCAACGCTGTATTTTATCTTGGTTATCGCCTTTACATATTTCTACACTGGAATCGTCTTTAACGCTAACGAAATTGCCGAAAATCTGCAGAAGCAAGGCGGATTTATTGAAGGCGTGCGTCCAGGCGCTCAGACTGAAAAATACCTTATGAGAACCGTCAATCGCTTGATTTTGTTCGGCTCAATTGTCCTAGGAATCGTGGCTATTTTGCCATTCGTCGCGGAATATCTCACGTACAATTTGACAGGCTTGCAAGGTTTGCGTTTGTCAATCGGCGGTACTGGAATCTTGATTGTCGTATCAGTTGCCCTTGAAACTCTGCGACAAGTCAACTCTCGTGCGCTGATGGTTACGTATGACGACTTTGATCCAGACGAGTTGCTTGATAGTGACAAAAAGAAGAGCAAGAAGCGTCGTTTGTTTAAGAAAAAATAATTGACATTAAAAATCCCCGCCGAAAAGCGGGGAATTCTTTTTGTAAATGGATTATCGTATTTTGTAATCGTAAGATAAATTGTCGCCAACTCTTTTCTCATTTTGGCAGACTGGCGCAATTTCATTGCTAATGTTATTTTCATCAACCATCTTGCAGCTCGGAATTTCAAATATGTTGAATTGGTTGGTTGGGGAAATCGCTTTCCATCCGTCGTCTTTCTTAACTGCAAACATTCGCGCCACAGAATTGCCGCAACCATAGCCCAGCAACAACTGTTTCTCGTCCTGGGAATGGGCAATTACCGCAGTTACGCCGTTGTTATCCTTACAGCCCGACTTCTTCACGTCTGCCTTCAGAAAATCACGAAGCTCTTGTGTGGCTGAATCGTTGCGAGTAACCGCTTTACCTCCTTCAATACGGAAGCCTAGAGATCCTAGGCTTACAGATCCATTATCAACCTTTTCCGTCGTTTGAGACGTCTTGTCGGAAGTTTGGTTGGCATGTAATAAAATTACGCCAATAACTATCACGATCAAAGCCGTCGCCAGACCGATTAGCACCGCGGTCATTGTCTTATTTTTCGATTTTGTAACCTTAAAGTTTGCCGGTTTTTTCTTGCTTGCCATAAAAATCCTTATGTTAAATTTGATAACACAATTATAGCACGTAAATTTACGGCGAAAACCCTTGTCAAACTGTGTTTAGTACTGTATAATTGACAACTGTAACTTATGGCGAGTCAAAAGGAAGTCATCAAAATGGTAGGAAAGGTAGTGGAAGCACTGCCTAATACTCAATTTAAGGTGGAACTGGAGAATGGTCATAGTATCATCGCGCACATTTCAGGACGAATGCGCAAGCATTATATCCGTCTGGTGCCCGGTGATAAGGTTGAGGTTGAGATGACCCCTTACGATCTTACAAAGGGACGAATCAGCTTCCGCCTACGTGACGATCGACCTCAAGGTCGGTAGTTAAATATCAACTATAATCTCGGGTTTACTCGGGAAGGGAGATTTAAGCACTTTATGAAAGTTCGTGCAAGTGTGAAAAAAATCGACAAAGATCCCAAAAAAGGTGATAAGGTAGTTCGCCGCAAAGGCCGACTATATATCATCAACAAGAAAAAACCTAAGAATAAGCAAAGGCAGGGTTAAGCATGGCTCGAATTGCTGGGGTAGTTATCCCAACAGAGAAGCAGGTGCAAATTGCGCTCACCTATATTTACGGTATTGGGCCAAAGCACGCTTCGAGCATCCTTGCGGCGGCTAAAATTGAGCCGACCACTCGGGTGAAAGATCTCACCGAGGCTGAAGAAAACAAGATTCGCGAAATTATTGACAGCGAATACACCGTTGAAGGTGATCTCCAGCGCTTGGTGGCAAATAATATTAAGCGCTTGAAGGATATCAACGCCTATCGCGGTCTTCGCCACAAAGCAGGACTGCCAACACGCGGACAGCGGACTCGTACGAATGCACGAACTCGCAAGGGTCGCGCCATCGCCGTGGGCGGTACACAACCAAAAGCAGCAAGTAAGACCTAAAGAAAGGACTAAGAAATGGCAGACGCAAAATCTACCAAGAAGAAGCAGCGCCGATCAGTCCCAGCTGGTCAGCTGCACATTCAGGCAACATTTAACAATACTATCGTTACTTTTTCCGACAAGAAGGGTAACGTACTAACCGCTTCATCAGCTGGCGCATGTGGTTTCCGTGGAAGTAAAAAAGGTACAGCCTATGCTTCACAGGTTGCTGCTGAAAAAGCCGCTGAAGCTGCGAAATCTCAATACGGCTTGAAGTCTGTTGACGTTTTCGTGAAAGGTGTCGGTTTGGGTCGCGATGCCGCTATTCGTGCGGTCGGCGCCTTCGACATCTCAGTAGAAAGCATTAAGGACGTAACTGGCGTGCCTCACGGCGGTGTTCGTCCACGAAAGGCACGGAGGGCATAATTATGGCACGAGATAATTCACCAATTGTCAAGCAAAGCCGCCGCGAAGGTTATGCGCTTCATCCAAAAGCACATAAAATTTTGGCGAAAAAATCTGGCATTCCAGGTCAGCACGCACATGGTCGTCAGAATAAGCCAAGTCTATACGCTACACAGCTTCGTGAAAAGCAGAAGGTTCGTCGCTTGTACGGTCTAGTCGAAAAGCAGTTTGCTCGCTTGATGAACGAAGCAACACGCGCACAAGAAGGTTTGGCGGGCGAAAACTTGTTGAAGCTATTAGAGCGCCGTTTGGATAACGTTGTTTATCGTTCTGGATTTGCCGTATCACGTCGCGCAGCTCGTCAACTAGTTAGCCACGGACACTTTGAATTGAACGGCCGACGCGTCGATATTCCATCGATTCGCGTTAAAGCCGGCGATGTCATCACGGTTCGTCCAAAGAGTACCAAGTCAGAGTACTTTACACGAATTGACGATGTAATCAACAATTCAGTCCAAGGTCCACTAAGCTGGCTAAAAGCTGATAGCAAGAAGCTGAAGATTGAAGTAACTGGTTTGCCAAAGCGCGAGGAAGCAGAAGCTGACATCAACGAGCAATTAATTGTTGAGTATTACTCACGATAAAAGAAGGGTTAGGGAAGAATTATGGCAAAAGCAATTTACAATCCAGCACTCGCGAGCGTTGATGATATTTCAGAAACCAGTGCTACTTTTCTAATCGAGCCACTTCACCCAGGCTACGGTAATACTCTTGGTAACTCATTGCGACGCGTTCTATTGTCAAGCGTTCGCGGTGGCGCGGTTGTGGCTTTCAGGATTGAAGGCGCAACTCACGAGTTTACTACTGTTGAGGGCATCAAAGAAGATGTTGTCGACATTATGTTGAACTTGAAAAACGTTCACCTGCGCGTATTTACTGACGATCCAGTTGAGCTACGCATTGAGAAAACTGGCGCTGGCGAAGTAACTGCCGCTGACATTAAAACTAATGCTGATGTTGAAGTTGTTAACCCAGAGCAAGTAATTGCTACAATCGACGACCCGAACAAGCATTTGGTTATGGATTTGGTAGTTGAGGCAGGTTGCGGTTACCAGACAATTGAAGAGTCAAGCGAAAAGCGTTTGCACAGTGACATGATTGCTATCGACGCAATGTACTCACCAGTTCTACGCGTTCGCTACAAAGTCGACTCAACTCGTGTTGGTCAGGAGACAAACTTGGACAAATTGGCAATCACTGTTGAAACTAACGGCACAATCACACCTCGTGAAGCGTTTGAAGAAGCAGCAGCGATTCTTGTCAATCAATACACAGCTTTGGCTGGCAACACGATGGTAACTGGCGCACCAGCACTTGGCGCAGCTAAGGAAGACGAAGAGTCGGAGTTAGCAATGCCAATCGAAGAGCTAAACTTAAGCGCCCGCACGACGAACGCGCTAATTAACAATGAAATCCGCACTATTCGCGATTTGGTAACTTTGACTGAGCAAGATTTGCGAGAATTGAAAGGTTTCGGTTCAAAGGCACTAGACGAAGTACGTGACAAGATGGCGGAGTTGGAGTTTTAACTATGCATAGACACGGATATCAAGGGCGCAAGTTCGGCCGCGAGCGTGATCAGCGACGAGCCCTACTCAAAGGTCTGGCTACCAGCTTGGTTGAGTACGGAAAAATCGAGACCACCTTGCCAAAGGCTAAGGAACTAAAGCGTCACATTGAAAAAATCATCACCAAGGCTAAAAAGGGCGACCTATCTAGCCGACGTCAGGTGATTGCAGCATTAAGCACACGTGCTGCTGCTTACAAACTAGTTGATGAAATCGCGCCACAGCTAAGTGGTCGAACCAGCGGACACGTTCGCGTTGAACGAACACGTTTGCGAGTCGGCGATGGCGCTCAAATGGCGATCATCGAGTTCGTTGATGATATTAAACCAATGCCAAAGGAAGGAAAATAAGATGAAGACTTATTCGCAAAAACCATCTGAAGTTTCTCGCCGTTGGGTATTGTTTGACGCTAGCGAATTACCACTTGGACGTTTGGCTACAGAAATTGCCAAGCATTTGACTGGTAAATACAAGCCAACTTACACTCCTCACATTGACGGTGGCGACTACGTAGTTGTTATCAATGCTGCGCAAACAGTCGTTACTGGATACAAGGAAACTGATAAGTATTACTATCGCCACAGTGGTTTCCCAGGTGGAATTAAGGAAACGCAATTCAAAGAAATGCGCGAACGCCACCCAGAGCGAATTATTGAAGAAGCTGTTAAGGGTATGTTGCCAAAGAATAAATTACAAGCAGAGCGCCTAAAGCGTCTACGCATTTTTGCTGGCAGCGACCACGCTCATACAGCACAAACACCAGAGAAAGTTGAGGTAAAGTAATATGGCTGCTGATACTTATTTCTACGGCCTAGGACGACGCAAGAGTGCTTCAGCAAGCGTTCGCCTACTTCCTGGCAAAGGCACCATTACAATCAATGGCAAGCCTGCTGCTGAGTACCTGGACGGCAACAAAACCTTACTAGCAGAAGTAACCGACCCACTTGCAATTGTCAGCAAGCAAAAAGAATTCGACGTTACTATTCTAGTTAAGGGTGGCGGTCTGGCTGGTCAAGTTGACGCTATCAAGCTTGGCATCGCAAAAGCTTTGACAGCCGCTCACGCTGACCTGCGTCCAGTTCTGAAGAAGGCTGAGCTATTGAAACGTGACCCACGTGAGAAAGAGCGCAAGAAGTACGGTCTTCGTTCTGCTCGTAAGCGCGAACAATTCTCTAAGCGTTAGTACAGAAAAGGCTATCACAAAATACTCCGTTTCACATGCAGGCGGAGTATTTTCATAGTATACTAAAAATATGTTGGACAAGATTATTCATCGCTGGTTACGGATTCCATATGTGTTGAACGTGCATTATTTTTCTCGTCCGGAAAAACCGAAAGCGACGATTTTACTTATTCATGGATTAGGCGCATCCTGGAAAACATGGATGCCGCTGGAGCCGTATTTACCAAAGGGCACGCGAGTTATAGCAATTGACATGCTGGGATTTGGCAATTCGCCCAAGCCTGATTGGAAGTCCTACAACGCCCACGACCAAGCCGCAAGCATCGTCGCCACTTTGCGTAGGGAATTCATAAATCACGTCGATATCGTCATCGGTCATTCTATGGGCTCGCTGACTGCCGTAGAGCTTGCCAAGCAATATCCAAAGTTAATCAATTCGCTGATTTTGTGTAGTCCGCCGATATATTATCCGAAAGTCGACGAGAAAATTCATCATCCAGAGAAGATTTTGCGTGCGCTTTATGAGTTTTTCAATAGTCATCCGCGCAGTTCGAAACGCTTTTTGCAATTCGCTGATCGGCACAATATTTGGCCTGACGCTGGATTTAAGGCCGATGAAGTTACCGCCGAGTCGTTTTTAATCGCCCTGAACACCGCAATTATCAATCAGACGACAATGAATGATATCACTAAGCTCACTCTTCCGATCGCTATCTTGTCAGGCAAACTCGACCCACTGATTGTCGAGAGAAACCTGAAGAAATTAGCAAAAGATCATAACAATATCACTCATACGTCAATGGCAACTCAGCGACATGAAATAACCGATAAATATGCGAAGAAGCTGTCGGAAATTATGAAAGATTATTTGGCGGGAAAATATTCACCAAAAACGAGTCATCCTATAGCAAAGTCCAAACGAGGAAATTTATGATTGAAATCGAATCCAAATTTAAGATATCGGGCGATATGACGCAGAGCGATCTTCTCACCATTCTTAAAGACCAGTTCATCGCACCCATCTCAAGCAAACACCAAATTGATACAGTATTTTTATTGCCCGAGCAAGTTGACGCGCCAATTGTTCCTGGATCGAAAATTATGCGAGTGCGCGATGTTCTTAATCCGGAAACTGGTGAGCTGCAGCGGAGCTTGATGACGCTGAAGGTCGAGGGACAGACAAAGCTAGTGTCTGATGAATATGAATTTGCAGTTGATGGCGGAAATGCGGCGCGCCAAATGCTTACAGCGCTGGGCTGGCAAGAAATCGTTACGGTTGATAAAGTCCGCCTTGAATCGAAAACTGAGGACTATACGATCTGCATCGACGAGGTCGCTGGATTGGGGTTATTTATTGAACTGGAAGTTTTGACCGAAGACAGTGCCGACGTAAAAAACATTCAGCAGCAAATGTGCAATTTTCTGAAAAACCTGGATATCGACGGCAAATTATGGAAAATTCCGTACGACACAAGCATTAGAAATCTGCAAAATAACGCTAGTTAGCGTATAATTATCAAATTAAATTTAAGAGGTCTTATGTCGGTTGAAATTAAAAGATCCAAAAAAGACATATCGGCTGTCTTTACGCGCGTGAAAAATAAATTAGCGCTAGTGCTTGCGGATAGTTCGCAAATTCATCATGTCGGCAGTACCGCGGTACTTGGTTTGGATGGTAAAAATATCCTAGATATCCTTATTTCTGCTAAAGATAGCGAACACATGAACGAGCTGCGGGACAAATTGGTAGCAATTGGATATTTTCCTTCATTAAATCCAAGTTCCCGTCAAGGGCATATCTTCCTGGCGTCCCGACAAGAAGAAACTGGCGAGGGCGATATTCATATTCACCTCGCGGTCGCGAATACCGAAACGCACGATAACTTCTTAATTATCAGAGATTATCTAAGGTTTCACAATGACGAAGCTGATCAATATTCAAAGATAAAATATCAATATGCCAAGCAAGCAAATTACGACAGGTCAACGTATAAAAAACTTAAAGCAGCTTATGTCGATAAGTTATTGCAACGTGCCAGGCAGTGGAAAAATGGCGGCTAATCTCCTCATTCATATTCCGCACGCTTCGCTCCATCTGCCGCCAGATTTTTGGCGCGATGTTACGGTTGACGGATTCGTGATGCTGCGGGATTATTTAGTAAACTCATGAAAGTTGACAACGACTACATTCAACAGGCTATCATTGCTCGCGAAATCATTGATCTCTACCGAGATTCGCAAGACAAAATCGGGACGGCTGTATCGCTTGATGTATTGTGTTTTGCAATGGCGAGATTGACTGGCTGCGATAAAGACAACTATCCAACAATTGACTGGGATGATTTAGCAAGTAACTTTGATGGCATAGCAACATCCCAAAGTGATGTGTCAGCTATACGAAAGATAGAAAAAGGCATAGAGTCCGTATACAAAAAGTCTTTAAAAATTATAGATCAATAGCTAAGTTAAACTAGAAAGAGGATATCGTCCCATTACTTAACGATCGAATAATGTTATAATATACCTAATGAAACCATCAAAACCCGTAATTCTCACTGGCGTGCGCGCCAACAACAACATCCACATAGGTAATTACTTTGGGGCCATTTTGCCAATTATCAACATGGCGAAACGTCGCTCGGACGAATATGACATCAATCTATTCATCCCAGACCTTCACAGTTTTACGACGCCAATTGACCACAGCAAGCTATACGATAGCATCCTGAACAACGCGCGAGTTTATACCGCCGCTGGATTGCCGCTGGACGACCCCTCCATTCATCTTTACCGCCAAAGTCGTATTTCGGCGCACAGTGAACTGGCGTGGATTCTGGACTGCTTCACTGGATTTGGCGAGATGAGTCGAATGACGCAGTTTAAGGACAAGGGAAGTAAGGGCGACGCCTCCGTTGGACTCTTTAACTATCCCGTCCTGATGGCGGCCGACATCTTGCTTTACGGCGCGACTTACGTGCCAGTTGGTGATGATCAAACTCAGCATTTGGAATTTACTCGTGATATTGCCGAGCGAATGAATCGTAAGTTTGGCGATCTATTTATCGTGCCAAAACCCGTAATTCAGCAACATCAATTCTTCGGAAAAGATCAAGGATTGAGGATTAAAGATCTCGTGAATCCAGCGAAGAAAATGAGCAAATCTGACGAGAGTGGCAAGGGAATTATTTTCCTTTCTGACGATCCAAAATCGGCACATAAGAAAATAATGAGCGCAACAACAGATTCAATTGGCAAAGTTCAATACGACAAGGAAAATCAGCCGGGAATTTCTAATTTGCTGGAGATTTTGACTTTGGTTCGGCAAGACGCTGGCAGGGAAGTTACTTTGGAGCAGACCGCCAACGAGTACTTCGGAATGGATCGTTATGGCGATTTCAAGCGAATCGTGGCTGACGAAGTTGCGGAATTTTTGGAGAATTTCCAGAATCGGCTTGCGGCGGTTGATGAGCAAGCAATTGAAGAGAAGCTGGCTTCCAGTGAAAAAGATATGAATGTCGTCGCCGATGAAACTTTGTACCGCGTTCAAAAAGCCGTGGGGCTTCGAAAATAGGGGGCAAGTCGCGTGAAAATACTACCTCGAACAGTGCTGAAAATAGCTAGATTATACAAACTGGCGGACGATAATACGCCCGTCAAAGCACTGCGTCGGCTGGAAATTCAAACGGACGAGTCACACGTTTTTGCGGAATTTATTTTGAATAAGCAGCATTTTGCGCTGCTTTACGGTTCGATTGTTGATGAAGAATCTATCGATGAGCTATGGACGGAAAAACCAGATAACGCCGAGATTTTGCCGAATCCGCTAGACCTGGAATTTATCGAAACGCCGTTCCAGGGAAAGTATGTCATAATGTTCCGAATTTCGCCAACCAAAGTGCGCTTGGATATTTATTTATCGACCAAATTTGATACGACAATTTCTCGAAGTCTTTGGCAAAAATACATAAAAGCTGGATACGTTTCGGTCAATAATAAAGTCGTGACGACGCCGAAGTTTGAGGTTGATGAAACTGATGAGATTGCGCTTAATTTGCCAGAAAAAGAGCAGACGGACGTTGACTTGCCGATTTTATACGAGGATGATGATGTGATTGTCGTTAATAAACCAAGCGGGCTATTGACGCACGCGAAGGGTGGACTTTCTGACGAGCCGACAGTTGCGGAGATAATTCGTCCGAAAACTTCGTTTGCGACGGATACCGATCGACCGGGAATTGTTCATAGGCTTGACCGCGACACTTCGGGACTACTGATTATCGCCAAAAACCCAGAATCTGCCGCGCATCTACAGAGGCAATTTGCCGAGCGAACCGCCAAGAAAACCTACATAGCGATAACCGACGGCAAGCCAAAGTTGAATGCCGCAAAAATTGATCTGCCAATTGGTCGCAATCCTTCAGTGCCGAGCACTTTTCGTATAGATCCGAACGGGAAACCAGCTCAGACGACTTACCATGTTTTGGCGGAAAATGATATTCAGTCGCTCGTGGAGTTGAAGCCGACCACTGGTCGAACTCATCAATTGCGCGTCCATTTGGCTCATTTGAATGCACCGATTCTTGGCGATCGAGTTTATGGAAAGTCTTCGGATTGTCGTATGATGTTGCATGCTCAAAAATTAGAAATAACTTTGCCGTCTGGTGAGAGAAAAGTTTTTGAAGCCGCAATTCCTGACGAATTCAAGAAGTTCTTCCCAGAGGATTTATAGATGTCTGAAGTGATTATATCCGCTCGAGATACTCAAAAAATCAGCCAGATTTCATCACAATTGCCGCACGCGCTTTTGGTGATTGCGGATTACGGACTTGACGGGCTGGGCGTAGCTAAAATGCTAGCAAAAAATAGCGATACTTTTCATCTGAAACCGCTTCCAGAAAAGCAAACCATATCTGTTGATCAAATCCGCGAGCTCATCTCTACGCTCCGAACTTACGCCATAAATCGTCGAGTTATTGTCATTGACGAAGCCGATTCAATGACCGAGCCGTCGCAAAATGCATTCCTGAAAGCACTGGAGGAGCCGAATAAAAATACCAATTTTATCCTTGTCGCGAAAAACCCGAAGTTGATGCTTGACACTGTTAGATCTCGTTGCCAGACATTAACACTTCATAAAACGACATCCGCTCAGGATAAGAAACTGCTTGAAAAGTACAATTTAGACCCAGCTTCTAGCCAGCAGATCCTTTTCCTCGCGGCTGGGCGACCATTGTTGATTAAAGAATTGGCGGAAAATCCAGAAAAATTCGCCGAATATCGACAATTAGCCACCGACGCAAAGCAAATTTTAGCCACAAATCGGGAATACGACACGTTTAAGAATCTCATCAAATACTTTCCTGACCGCCAAAAAGCGATATTGCTGACAGATATTATAGTGAATATGATTCGTTTTCAATCTTTATCTCGCGGGATGAATTCGTCGCTTGAGGAGCAACTTGAAAAAACCACCTTTGTTGCAAGTGCATTAAAATCCAATGCCAACGTCAGGCTGGCGCTGACGCAACTTGTGATATAATAGTATAGATATGTTTGGATTATTCCTCATTCTAATTTTAATGATTTGGGCGATTTTTTATCATCCGTCAATTAAAGAAACTGGCGATCTGCCAACTAAGATTACTAATAAACTTGATCAGTTATGGGAAATTGCCCAAGAATCGATTCGTGAAAATAAATATCTGCGAGCAGAAAAGGCTTTATTGACAATTTTGCGAGTCGACGAGAAAAACGCCACGGCGTACAACCGTCTGGGGATTTTATACGCCAAGCAACGTGCATATAAAGACGCCATCGAGTGTTTTGAAATTGCTCAGAGTTTGGAGCCAAGTGCTTCCAGCCTTCATAACGTCGGCTTAATTTACTATGAAACAGAGAATTACGAAAAGGCGTCGCTAGCGTTCGAGCAAGCACTGGAGATGGAAGATGATTTGGCGGCGCGCTACATCGCTTACGCTAAGGTTCAGGAAAAAATAGGAAATACGAAGAAGGTTATCAATGCGCTAGAAAAGGCTGTTGAACTGGAGCCGATTCCTCAAACCCTGAAGATCTTAGCGGAGGCCTACGACAATGCCGGACAGGCTGAATTAGCTGAAGAATTACGTAAGAAAGCTACAAAAATGCTAACTCCGACGACGCCATCAAAGAAAGCCGACGCACCACGCCCACGTCAACAGCGCAAAATCCATCAACCACGAAAAATAGTTATGTAAACTCTTGTCACAGAGAGAAAAAATTGATAAAATAAATTCAGTTGCCGCTTTAGCTCAGTTGGCTAGAGCAACGGTTTTGTAAACCGTAGGTCCTCGGTTCGAGCCCGAGAAGCGGCTCCACATCACGCTGGAATCGTGTAGTGGCAATCACAGGAGACTGTAAATCTCCCGCCGTAAGGCTTCGTAGGTTCGAGTCCTACTTCCAGCACCAAGTTTGAATCATCGTCGCCTTCTTCGGGCGACTTTTTGATAGCACAAAGTCGCAATATTGACTTTTATAAGCATATGTGCTATTATATGAGTATGTTTGAATTTACAAAATCTATTCTGGCATTATGGAATAGCGAAAAAAACCAACGATTGAAATTACAATACGCTTATATTATGTTAGCCATAATCGGGCTGGCTGTAGCGGGATTATTGACATTATTTAACGCCTCATCAGCGCACTTGGCGGCATCAGCTTCAGGAATATTGTTCGTTACATTCTTAGTCAATAGCGTAGCGTGGGGAATAATAGAAGCGTTTGTCACGCCGAAGCTACCAAAAGAAGCCGGCACGCCAGCCAAAAAATCCACTCGTAAAAAATAGCCCAGTTGATTAAACATGGCTTAATATGCTAAAATTAAGCCTGTTACGCCGCGATAGCTCAGTTGGTAGAGCGCATCCATGGTAAGGATGAGGTCTCGGGTTCAAACCCCGATCGTGGCTCCATATGAAATACGGATTCGCAGAGATGCGGATCTTTTTTATATCATATAGCTCAAGCCACGGAAGGATTACAAAGTCTTAGTAGCTTACTAACTCCAGCAACTTTTCGTATGAGTTACAAACTCCATAAATACGGTCGCCATTGCTAATCTTTTCGAAGTGCTTTCTGGCGCACTCAATCTTAGCTTTTTCAATACCTTTCACGCCGACATCAAGTTGTTCCTCACTCACACCTTTAGTTTCCGCCACAAAGTAAATGTGCTTTACTCCGGATTCGTCCTTAAACGCAATTGCCCAGTCTGGATTGTAATTGCCCATTGGAGTATTTATGTAGAATCTCTTTGGAAGTTTCACGTAAACTTCTACTGCATCGCTCTTTTCAAGTTCTCTCGCAAAGTTCTTTTCAACTTCAGAATCGTAGCGCAATTTGTCATATAGATGATGATCGGGAGTATCTATGAGGTTGTAGCCATATTCACCGGTAATACTTTCATTGATGAAAATTTCTCCACTGTCCCATTTCTCGTTTAGCTTGTCATATTCAATATGTTTAACTACTGTCGAGGCTTTTTGGTCGTTTATGAGCTGAATTGCATTGTGAATAAACTCTTCAGGATTTGTTTTAAACGAATGAAATACACTCGGTTCAATTCTAGATAAAATACTTGCTATAGCCTTACGCGTGAGACCTGTACCACCATCGCTATAAGACTTGGAAAGCTCAGAGATAATATCGTATTTAACCGTCTCATTCGCAATTTCAGAAACAGCAATTGGCATGCCGATTTTACTTCTATACATCTCCAATTTATCTTTACCGGCAGTCTTTAACAAACCTTCGGTAATAATAACTTCCGTCTTTGTCACACGCATATTCCTATTAAGAGAATCCACGCACCTCTCTATAAGCTCGTCGTCGTCAAACTCCACGGTATAATAAGTCTTTTCATTAATATTGTCCCACAGCTCCTTAAACTTCTTAGAGGCGAACTTTTCTTTATCAAGTTCAAGTTTCTCGCTATTGCGATTATTAGTCACAAGTCGCCCGCGCTTTGAATCGTAAACAGAAAATAGGATGTTATTAATGTTCTCTGCAAACGGAGCGTACAGCTCGCCAACGGCTTCGCGAACTTTTTGAACCTTCTGTTCATCATTTAATGAATGATATACATCCGTTAGCTGCTTGGAAACCTTGTCAACAAGTCCAGTATTCACTAGTCCCATGTATATATCCGCAGCAGCAGAGTCGTCGAGCGTAATAGTCTTTTCGCCACTGGCATCCTGTATTATCTTTCCATTAAACAATGAAGCAGATGCATCCTTTGGGCGCCTTGCAATAATTTCATTAAACTCAGACTGAAGACTATTCGCAAAACTCTCATAACTTTCATTCGCAATGACAGTAAGTACGTTCGTATCATGGACGAGATTTTCACCGAGAATCTCCGCATCTTGACGAATACCGTTTTGGTCCACGCACAATCGAAGTCCACGACCAATTTCCTGACGTTTCTTAATTTCGGCATCAGAATCACGAAGTGTACAAATCTGGAAGACGTTTGGGTTGTCCCATCCTTCGCGCAGGGCAGAGTGAGAAAAGATGAATCGCACCGGCTCTTTCAAGTCCAGCAGCTGCTCCTTGTTCTTCATAATAAGATCGTACGCCGAAACATCATCAGAGCCATTACCCTCGCGCCCCTCTTTACTATTGATGGCGTGTCCCTTCTTATCGATAGAGAAGTAGCCGGAATGTATTTCAGACGGGGTAAATTTTTCTAAGTATTTACGAAAATCTGCATTTTCTTCGAATTGAAGCTGCTGATTCAGGTAAATATCTATAGCTTTTGTGAATTCCTCTTCGAATATCTTCGCGTAGGAACCTTTATGTTCGCCATTTTCATCATAATATTTATACTTGGCAACCTCATCGATGAAGAATAGAGAAAGGACTTTAATTCCTCTCTTAAAGAGCTTTTGCTCGGTCTCCAGGTGAGACATAATAGTTTCACGTATTTGAATACGGCGTAGATCCTCAGCATTAGTTTCGCCAATAACTTCACCTTCATAAATACGAAGCCCATTCTTAAAGTCTACATACCTGTCGCCCTCTCTGGCGTTTATCTCCGTAATTAGATATCCATCATGATACGCCTCCAATTCGCCTGAATGCTTATAGATATCATCGCCCCAGCTAAGAGTCTTCGTTTTACGGCGTATTCCAGTGCCTGCTTTTGAATCAAACTCAAATATGGCCGTAACGGTTGGCTTTTTATTCGGATAAGTATTAATTTTTTGGATATAAATATACCCGTTAGTCGCGGTGCCGCCCTTAACTGTGATACCCTTAACTGTAATTTTCTTCACAAGCTGCTTTTGGTAAGCATCGACGGCGTCCAAACGGTAAACTTTATTGAAATCTTCACGATGGGTCGCGGAATAGTTTAAGAAAAACAACGGATTAAAATTGGAGATGGAAGAGCGGGTGATGTTTGCTTTTTTATTTGTGCCAATAACGCTTTGCGGCTCGTCAATAATCACAATTGGTTTTGTGGCGGAAATCACGTCAATCGGACGACGAGACCGAAAACTATCAAGCTTCATCGTAATACGCTTGGCATCGGCGCCACGGGCATTAAAAGCCTGCGTATTAATAATCATGACGTTAATATTTGGATCGCCAGAAAATTGCTCCAGCTCGCTCAGCTTGGAGGAATTGTAAACAAAGAAACGAATCTTCTTACCATAATCTTCAGCAAAATGATCCGCGGTCGTCTGAAAAGTCTTATAAACACCCTCGCGAATCGCAATACTCGGCACCACAACAATAAACTTGCTCCAGCCGTATTGTTTATTCAACTCATACATCGTTTTAATGTACGTATAAGTTTTACCAGTACCAGTTTCCATCTCAATGGTAAACACCGGTCTGTTATTAAGACGCTCAATTTTTGCATTACGGGGAATATTCTGCAGCCCCTGAACTTCGTGCAGATTTTTAATCAGCTGTGCATCCTGCAGGGAAATGTCCTCATTACCAAAGCCATACATATCAACAAAGCTCATGCTGTCACCTTGATCCGCCAGGAATCGATGCTCGGATTTTATTTGCCCAGTAAAAATATCACAAGTCGCCTTAACTGCGTCCTCTTGGAATTTTTGGTGCTTGAATCTTAGTTTCATTAGACCACCTTAACTCTCGTGTCAGGGCTAATAATGCGGAAGTGTTCAGACAAATTAATTTTTTCAGCGGAGTTCTTAAACGACGAATCCTTAAACGCGGCAGTCAGAGGATTTAATTTGGCAATTTCCTTAACAGTTTCTTCTGGAATTTCATCATCAAAACAGGCAATAAGACCCGTATTTTCGTCCAAGTAGCCATACATATAAACCGTATTCTCGCCAATTTTACATGTTTCAAGTTTAAGGTCAAACGGCAGGGCAGAGGTGTAAATTATACCGAATAATAAGTCCAGCGGCGTGCGGTCTTTTTTAACGTTATCAATCATGTCAAACATGTCACTCTGATTAATTTCACCCAGTGGCTTACGAATGTTTTCATTTTCATTACTGTCATCAACGCGGAATACACGAAAGCCTGTGTCAATATCCGCCTCTGGATGTTCGGCTTTGATTTTGTCGCCGGCGCGACGGATTCTTTCTTTGCCGATTTCGCAGATATTCTTATAGCCAGCCTTATTAGCTTCGGATTTCTCGTCTGTTTTTTCCGGTAGCTGCACCATGATGAATTGGCGATTGCCGCCATCTTCCGCATTTAGCTGCATTACAGCATGAGCGGTTGTGGCGGAGCCTGAAAAGAAATCGAGAATAACATCATCGTCGGAGTGTGCGACTCTATTTATTAAATATTTAATCAGTTCGACAGGCTTAGAATAGGAAAATAAATTGCCCAATCCTAGATTTTCAAGAAGCTTGGATGCCTGAGTACTGGAATAAGTATCAATTATACCCATGGGACGTTGCGTTCTGTTTATGATTTTGCCATCGTTGTCGCAATTCATATATTGCTTTGTATATACCGTCCAAACTCCTTTGGAATCCTTTTTTATCACAACAAACCCATCGCGTTTGTTTCGTTCGTATTTATCTCTCGACCATCTCCAACACGCCTTTTTTCCGTTATTGTTCTCGGCTGGCGTTACGAAACCCTCCGGTGTTTCGATTGGGTAATCAAGGGATTGAGAGTATTGAATGGAACCCATCCCTAATTTTTGTAAGTAATATTTTCCGCGGATTTGCTCGTATTCATCAGATTCTTTATATCTCTCAGCGTTTGAAATAGGAAGACCTTCAATTTCGAGCAAATCTATCGATTTAGCATAGCAAAGGATGTATTCATGTTTAATCCTAAAGAGTCTACTATCAGAACTACCACCGCCTTCTTTATTAGTCCAGACAAGGTTCGCGACAAAATTATCCTCGCCGAAGATTTCGTTACAGATGTTCCGCGCGTTGACCATTTCGTTTTCGTCTATGGATATAAAAATCACGCCATCGTCGGAAAGCAAATTTCTTGCAACCTTAAGTCTTGGGTATATCATGCTTAGCCAGTCTGAATGGAATCTGCCATTTGTCTTTGAATTTTCTGCGTACTTGTCTTCGGAAACAATTACATTGCCATCAGAATCCGTAGAATTGTCCTCAAAGTCAGCCTTTTTAACCGTAAAGTTGTCATGGTACACGAAGTCATGACCGGTGTTATACGGAGGATCGATGTAAATCATTTTTATTTTACCGAGGTAGGATTCTTGGAGGAGTTTGAGGGCATCAAGATTATCGCCCTCAATATAGAGGTTCTTTGTGTTTTCGAAATCGCGTGAGGCTTCCACGTCTGGACGAAGAATCTTATTAATTGGCGCGCCGGCTTCAATAATGGACTTTCGTTTACCAACCCAAGTAAAGTCGTACGACTCATCTTTATCTTCCAGCTTATTCAGCGCTTCACCCAACGATTCAAAGAATTCGCGACTACTTTTCCAGTCTACGCGGTTCAAGTCGATCTTTTCGACATTATCATTCATAAGATTTCCTCCACGGTTTGTTATAAATATCCTTACCGTAATTATACTATAAAACACCGCCAAAAGTTTGGCTAATGATATAATCTTAACAAGGTTAGGAGGGTGTTATGACGAAACAATCGATAGAGCAGAGAATTGATAAAGTGCGCGGGTCAATGCTGGGCGGGGCAATTGGTGATGCGCTCGGTTATCAAATAGAGTTTGAGCGCGACATAGTGCCGAGATCAACGACTCGATTTACAGATGGAATTGGTATGATTTCGGACGATACGCAGATGACGCTATTTACAGCTTGCGGACTTTTATGGCGAGCTACACGACTTCAAACGCGTGGCATAGCACCGCTTCCGTCGGAGGCGATATATCTGGCATATTTGGATTGGCTTGATACGCAACAAAAAGCTGGACAGGTCGAGCACACGCCAGTAGCTTGGATAAAAAATATTCCGGAGTTAAACGCCGTGCGAAGTCCAGGAATGACGTGCCTTGATTCACTTTCCTCGGGAGAGATGGGAACATTAGAAAGCGGTCTCAATGGCAGTAAAGGTTGCGGCGGGGTTATGCGAATTGCGCCAATTGCCCTGTATTGCAAAGAAGACGTTGTCGGTGAAATTTCCGCCAAATCTTGCGCGCTGACTCACGGACATCCTCTGGCAATTCTTTCCGCATACGCGCTGGGATATATAATTTATTACGCGCTGGACGGAAAATCGATAGAAGAAGCCGTGCAAATCGCAATTCAGAAAATGAATGACTGGAATACCGAGAAAGTTTATGGAGATCAAGATCCTTTTGAGATTGGTTGTGATAGCGAAAAAGCCGAGCTAACCAAACTATTTAATAACGCCGTTCGCTTAGCCAAATCTGACGTTGAAGATCAAGAAGCTCTTTATCAGCTCGGAGAGGGTTGGGTCGCCGAAGAGTCGGTTGCGATTGCTATTTATTGCTCGATCAAGTACCAAGACGATTTTGAGGAGGCGATTATTGCGGCGGCAAATCACGACGGAGATTCAGATTCAACGGCGGCAATAACTGGAAATGTTGTTGGGGCGAGGGTCGGCTATAAAAACATACCGGATTATTACAAGGATAATATTGAGCTAAAGGACGTAATATTAGAGCTCGCTGACGATATGGCAAAAAATATGCCGCTCAAAAAGATTGACGACAAACACCTTGAACCGACGGACGAATGGCTGGATAAATATTTATACTTGGAAAAGAAAGATTAGAGTCCGGCGCGCCTTATCAATTGGCGAAGTAAGCATAAAAATTAGTAAAATCTGACATGGTACTAGCATTTTCACTTCACCCATGCTATAATTAGTCAAGACGTTTTATAAAATCTAACGAGTAAAGAGATGGCAAAGAAGAATACGAAACGAAAGCTGATTGGTTTGGTGAGTAACTTGAGCAACCACCGAACTTACTATACTACTGTTAACACCCAGAACCGCACTACAAAAGGTCAGGGTAAATTGACACTACGTAAGTACGACCCAATTGCAAAACAACACGCTACTTACACTGAGACTAAGAAAAACCTTGGTCGTAACGAAGTTAAAGCGCGTAAAAGCTAATTTAACAGGATTATACAAAAACTCCCTCGCATTAAGAGGGAGTTTTTATTTGGCAAGAATGTCTGACTATTTCCTCAATCGAGATTTCATATCACGAATAGTATTCATATAGTAAAGAAAGGCGTCGTACGGCGAATTGTACGGACTAAAATAAGCATGGACGTCGCCGTCGGTAAAATTCTTCGTCCCCATGTAATAGAAGTGGTCTGAAGTTTGCAATTTTCGCCAATCGCTAATCAAACCTTCGTCTTTGCTATTCAAGACCTCATCTTCAAGCTCATAGACATATCGCAAAGCTTCTTTCTGCAGGCTATTTCCGCTCCAAGCCGTCAAATCCCGCTCGGCGTCCGCCCACGTTACAGGCGACGGCATACTTATTTCACCAGCAGGCGCATTCGCGTCTAGTGCTTCGCTAACGGTATAGAAAGTATTACTATCAGCGCTCAGCCATTTATCAACAAATTTCTCAAAGAATCCGAAAATTCCAGATTCCGCCCATTGATGTTCGCCAAAAGTTTCATAATCCATAAACAAGTTAAGCAGTGGTGCGTAACGGACAGAATCTTCCACCCACGTATTAAACTTGTCCGCAGTCAACGGCCATTCATTCCATTTTCGATCGCTAAACCTAAACGCCAAATCATCGCTCAATCGATAATTCTTAAGTAGCAATCCAATTTTCTTCGTGCCTCTCGGGCGATATACATAATTCGGACTGCGCCAATTCAGAATCGGATCCCAGCCCTCAGCCAACACGCCCTTAAAGCCATCCTGCTCAGCCCATTTTGCCAAGTCATCGCTATACGCCAATTCCGTATTTGCCAAAACTCGCGTTTCCGCACCAAAAATCTCGCGAATCTTCCAGCGGTGAAGCTCAACTTGACGCTCGAATTCCTTGCGCGAATAGAAAAACGCCAGACTGTGATGGTACGGACTTGATAATATTTCTACTTGACCAGTCTTTACCAAGCGCTTAAAGCTCTCCAAAACTTCAGGATTAAACCTTTCGGCTTGCTCTAAAAACGTTCCACTAAAACTCAGTGAGATCTTAAAACCAGGATATTTTTTCAACAATTTTTCAAGCAAAGCATTCATCGGCAAATACGACTTTTCTGCAACTTTTTGGAATATTTTTTGATTGTCCTGATCTGGATTTTGACCGCCAGAGAAATAATTATGCTTCCAAGCCACGTCAAATATACTATACTCGCGTATTCGCCACGGTTGGTGTACGTGCAGATATAAAACTATTCCTTTATTTTTATTCATGCCAGCGCTCCTTTGTATAGTTTCAGACATTTTCTAGCGGCGTCTTGCCAGGAAATTCTCGCGTATTCGTTCTTAACGTTTTTCTTCAGAGATTTCTGTAAGGCAGGTGATTCAGCGATATTAACAATTTCATCCGCCAATTTATTCACGTCCCAATAATCAAACCGCATAATATTATTCAGAACCTCGCCGACGCCGGATTGACGGCTAATAAGTAACGCCGTGTCATGATGTGCCGCCTCCAAGGCAGTCAAGCCAAATGGCTCAGAAACCGAACTCATCACAAAAACATCAATCAAATAGTAAATATCTCGCCACTGTTTTCCGCGCACAAATCCCGTAAAAATCATCTCATCACTAATCCCTAAATCTGCCGCCAGTTCAATCAGTTCATCCCTTTGCTCGCCATTTCCAGATAAAACAAAAACAATTTTCTCATATTTCTCAAGCGCCTTCGCTGCAGCTCGCACAAAATACGTCAAACCCTTCTGAACCGTGAGTCGTGTCAACGCGCCAACAACCGTATAGCCATCCTTTTTCAACTCCTCCAAATATCTGTAAGTGCTGGCGTCGTACTCATGTGGCGGCAAGTCAGCCAAATCAATCGCGTTATAAACCACCTCAATTTTCTCTGGCGGAATGTGATAATTCTTAACAATTATTTCCTTCGTGATTTCACTAACAGCGATTATCCGGTCAGCCATCAACAAGCCTTGTTGCTCAATCTCGTGAACCAGAGGATTTCCGGACTGCTCGCCAGAACGGTCAAATTCCGTCGCGTGAACATGCACAATTAGCGGCGCGCCCGTCATTTCTTTGGCAATTATTCCAGCTTCCATCGTCAACCAATCGTGCGCGTGAATCGCGTCAGGCTGATGATTTTTCACAAACTTCCGAACATATTTACCGTAACGCCTCTGTACAGCGCGCATCGGTGAAAGACCATATTCGTCCTTAGCGTTTTCACGGTCTTCTTCTGAACCGTTATTATACGCGCCCAAATCGTGATAATTCGGCGGCAAAGGAGTGGCTGAATAGATATTCATATAGTCAATTCCAGGATGCTCGGCGGTGTAGGGAATGATAAAGTCGATATCAACGCCTTCCGAAGCAAGCGCTTTCGACATCTGATAGCAAGCAACGCCAAGTCCGCCACTATTGTGCGGAGGAAGTTCCCACCCAAGCATTAAAATTTTCATCTCTGAGTTAATTGTAGAACTACGCTTATGTTTTTTCAAGGGATTTTGGGATCTTTTTCACGAGTTTTTATTTTTCACAATTTTAACATTTGCGACAAAGCTAATTCGTGATAAAATGGTTGCTATAGGAGTGTAGCTCAGGTGGCTAGAGCACTGGTCTCCAAAACCAGGTGTCGGGGGTTCGAGTCCCTCCACTCCTGCCAAGATTCTCGCTTGAAAGAGAATCTTTTTTATTAGTCAAAAATCTGCTATAATTTCTCAATATGAAACCTTTATCACCTTCACTTCCGCATATTATCGCCATGGTTGGTGCGCCAGGTTCAGGGAAGACGCAATTCGCTGTAGAATTTGCGAAGATTTTCAATTCTCCAGTGGTAAGTTCTCAACAATTTGAAGTTTTTACGGACAATACAAAAACCATTTCTGACGCAACATTGTCGCTTTTGGAAGAATTTTTGAAGACTAAGCAAACTGTCATTTTGGACGGATCAACGGATCAGCGCACGAATCGTATGCGCATCAATCGCCTTGCCAGGGAATATGGATATAAAGTCCTATTTGTTTGGGTGCAAACCGATCCCGCCACAGCCAAACATCGCTGGATAAAGGCTTACGGCGGAAATGACGAATCTTTCGAGCGACGATTGAAGCAATTCTCAGCGCCGCACAGCAGCGAATCTTACGTCGTGATTAGCGGTCGCCACACCTTAAGTAGTCAGGCTCGCACTGTTCTTAAGCAAATCGGCGCTAGTCGCCCAGAAGCTCCACGTCGCCCAATTGCCGGAAATCGCATTAACATAGGTTAGTCATGGCAATTATTACCGACGAAGAATTCGGAGAAATTGTCGTTAAAAAACGCAGCCTGGCGAAGACTGTTAGTTTGAAAATTGCACCAGATGGACGAATACAAATCACAATGCCGCCACATGCACCGCTGCTGGCCGCAAAGGCATTGATTAAAACTTCCCGGAAGCAAATCCGCGAATTAGTTTCTCAATACCGAGAAAAACTTTCTTACACGAAGAACCAGCAAATTGGCAAAAGTCATAATTTATTGATACAAACGACCGCGAAACCTTCGAGTGTAAAAATCGTCGGAACGCAGATATTGGCAGAAATAAATGAAGCAGAATCTGTCGAATCGGCCACAAACCAACAACTTATCCGCAGTAAAATTCTGGCAGCTCTCAGAAAAGAAGCCAAGTCATATTTACCAAGGAGATTGTCGTTTTTAGCGAAAGAACACGGCTTTTCTTTTGCTCGGAGTAAAATCACACACTCATCAAGTCGCTGGGGAAGCTGCTCTTCATCTGGAACGATTAGCTTGAACATCGGGATGATGAACTTGCCATTTGAGCTGATTGATTACGTAATTATCCACGAATTATGTCACACCAGGCATATGAATCACTCGACGAAATTTTGGAATGAAGTTGCCAAATTTGACCCGCATTATAAAATACACCGAAATGAATTGAAAAAATATTCGCCATACATATAGAAACACATATGCTTATGTTATACTTTAGCTATGTGGGCGCTAATTTTTCTATTGATCACTCTGAGTGTTGTTTTAGGTGTTATAGCTATTGTTTTACATAAAATATTGTCGGAAATTAGCGATAAGGACGATTGTAAAAATAACAAAAAAAGCCTTAGCGAACATCAAAGAATGATCACGCTTATCAATAATATTACCGACGCAATCCTCAGTACGGACGAGCATGGAATTATCAATACGTACAATTCTGCGGCGCTTAATTTGATTGACACGAACAGCGGAATTAACGGCGAACATATCAGTCAGGTGCTGAACCTTGAAACGACAGATAAAAAGCCGATTGACATTTTTAAGGAACTCACCAAATCTTCCGCAATTCGCCAGCGCGACGACGTCTTAATGAAAATCGAAGATGGCGATTATATTCGCCTGGAAGTTACGCTTGCGCCAGTTCAGGGCGGCGATAAGATGACACCGGACGGATACGTGCTTATTTTACGCGACATCACGAAGACGAAGAGCCTCGAAGAGGAGCGCGATGAGTTTATTAGCGTAGTTAGTCACGAATTACGCACGCCAATTGCTATTGCTGAAGGCTCGCTGAGCAACGCCAAATTGCTGGTCGAGCGTAAAATGACCAGCAAAATCCCCGAAGCCATTGACGAGTCCCATAAGCAAATTTTATTCTTAGCGCGAATGATCAACGACCTCAGTACATTATCGCGCGCCGAGCGAGGTGTAGCCGATGAAACGGAAATAATTGACGTGACAGAGTTGGCGGCTCAGATAAATTCCGAATATTCACCTCAGGCGAGCGAAAAAGGTTTGGCTTTCAATTTGGATATCGGCGGGCGACTTGGCGTGGTTAAAGTTTCTCGTCTATATCTGGAGGAAATTCTTCAGAACTTCATTACCAACGCCATTCGATATACACAAAAAGGCTCCATAACTTTATCAATCAAGAAAAATAAATCTGGCGAAATCACCTTCAAGGTTATTGACACGGGAATTGGCATTAGCAAAGCCGACATAGCGAAAATTTTCGACAAGTTTTACCGCGCAGAAGATTATAGAACTCGCGAGACGAAAGGTACGGGATTAGGTCTATATGTTTCCGCTAAGTTAGCGAAGAAATTGGGCTGCAAAATTGAGGTAGAAAGCCGATTAAACCACGGATCGACGTTCGGATTCAAGCTGAAAGAGTTCAAAAATAATGACAAATAACATTCGGTCAACTTGTTTTTTTGACTCGGATGAATTACAATGACTATTGACAGTCTGTGAAAAACAGACTTTTTAAATTGGGAGAAAATATGGCACAGAAAGGCAAGGCAAGCAGCAAAACTACGGTTCGTCGCATTAAAGCTACCGACGGCGCGCCAAAAAAAGAAAAAGCTGTAGCAAAAAAAATCAATAAACCAACAAAAATCACCACAAAAGCACCTAAAAAATCTGGCGAAAAAGGTGGATTGATTGGATATTTCAAGGGCGCTTGGGAAGAGTTGAAGCTAGTTCGCTGGCCAACCCGCTCAGCAACTTGGGCAATGACAGCGGCCGTGCTTATCTTCACCTTTGTGTTTGTCGTTCTGATTTTATTACTTGACGCCGCATTCAACTGGGGCTTTAACCAAATTTTGAAGTAAAGGAGAGATTATGAGTTCAAAACGATATGACGACAGTAAGCAATGGTATGCAATTCACACCTATTCTGGCTATGAAGAAAAAGTTGCCGAATCAATCCGCCAACGAATCAACGGCGTTGATATGGCTGATAAGATTTTTGACGTTATTGTGCCAAAAGAAAAGCAGATCCAGATTCGCAACGGTAAGCGTAAAATTGTTGAGGCTAAAATTTTCCAGGGCTATGTCTTGGTTGAGATGAAATTGACCGACGAAACTTGGTACATCATCCGCAACACGCCAGGCGTTACAGGATTTGTGGGTGCCGACACTACGCCAACTCCAGTTTCTGAAAAAGAAATTGCGAAGATTAAGAAGCGAATGGGCGTTGAGGAGCCAAAGCATCAGATTGACTTCTCAGAGGGCGAAGTTGTTTCAATTATCGACGGTCCATTCAAGGGCTTTGATGGCGCCGTGAGCGAAATTGACGCGTCTAAGGGTACTTTGAAGGTTATGGTCAGTATGTTTGGTCGCGACACTCCAGTCGAGTTGGACGCCCTGCAGGTTAAAAAAGTTTAGCTTGCAATTTTAAGCATTTTTCGATATAATATTCGAGTTACGCACTACAAACTATAAGGAAGAACTATGGCAAAGAAAATTATTGGTAATTTGAAATTACGCATTCCAGCCGGTCGAGCAACAGCAGGTCCTCCAGTGGGATCAACGCTTGGTCAGTGGGGACTAAACATGATGGACTTTATCAATCCATTCAATGACGCTACAAAAGACATGATGGGTAAGGACGTAATTGTTCACATTCAAGTTTACGAAGACCGAACATTTACTTGGAACTCACTTGGTCAGCCAGTTGACGACATGATTCGCGAAAAAGCTGGCATCCAAAAGGGAAGCGGCAAGCCACACTCAGACAAGGTTGGTAAGATTACTCGCGCACAATTGCAAGAAATCGCTGAGGCGAAAAAAGACCAATTGAACGCAATCGACATCGAAGGAGCAATGAAAGTTATCGCCGGATCAGCACGCTCAATGGGCGTTGAAGTCGTCGACTAATCTACAGAACTTTTAGCAAATAGCCCCGGACTTCTCGGGGTTATTTTATGGTAAAATAAATGATTGTGAAGAATATTTTAGATGATAGCGTAATTTCCGCGCTTAAAAATGAGCAATTGATAATTGCTAAAACTGACACGATTTACGGAATATTAGCCGCTGCCAATTCAGAAAAAGCCGTCGAGAAATTATACGAAGTTAAGCGGCGTCCTTTGGATGAACCCGTTATTATTTTGGTTGCAAATATTGACGATATTCCTAATCTCACGCCGTCAATCAAACGCAAATATCAAGAAATCTCCAAAAATAGACCGACAACAATCGCCACCAAAGTGAGTCCTAATTTTCTGCCGCACCTCCCGAGGAACGGCGAAACATTGGCATTCAGAGTCGTGCCAGAATCTCCGTTGGCAGAATTAATTCGAACCGTTGGTCTTTTGGTCGCGCCCAGTGCAAATCTATCAGGAGAAGAACCGGCAAAGAACGTTACCGAAGCGATAAATTACTTCCACGAATTAGTGCCGATTTATGTTGATTCTGGAGAAGTCGCCGACACTCAACCGTCGCAAATTATCCGAATCAATGAGGGCGGGGAAATTGAGTTTTTAAGAAGATAATCCTCGAATAATTGTCAAAAAATCGCCAAATAAAAAAGACTTCCTCTGAATTGCAGGGAAGCCTTTTTGCGCGAGTTACTTCACAAACGGATGTGCAATCTCCAAATCTGGGCGCTTTTCCGCAATTCTCAGCAGCTCGTTATACTTAGCAATTCGCTCTGACCGCGACATCGAGCCAGTCTTAATTTGACCCGTGCCCAAACCGACCGCCAAGTGAGAAATCGTTACGTCCTCCGTCTCGCCAGATCGGTGGCTCATCACCGTATTCCAGCCAGCATTCTTCGCCATCAAAACAGCCTGAATCGTCTCAGTCAGTGTGCCAATTTGGTTCGGCTTGATTAAGATCGCATTGCCAGCCTTTTCTTCAATTCCGCGCCTCAATCGCTCGACATTCGTCACCAAAAGATCGTCGCCAACCAATTGCGCAAAATTGCCCAAATCAGCCGTCATTTTCTCCCAATCTTCCCAAGCTTCTTCGTTCAATCCATCCTCAATCGAGAGAACAGGGACGCGTTCCAACAGAGCTTTATACGTGCGAATCATTTCGTCAGCCGACAGAATTCGGTGTTCGGTCGCCAAGTTATATTTGCCGTCCTTGTAAAGCTCGCTAGCCGCAACATCCAGCGCAAAACCAAAGTCCACGCCTAATTTATAGCCAGCCTGCTCGATGGCGCGAGATAGCAATAAAATAGGCTCCATATTACCATTCCTGACATGAGGAGCGTAACCTCCCTCATCGCCAACCGTCGTAGGGTAGCCTTCGTCTTTCAAGATTTTTGCCAACGCGTGAAAAACTTCCGCGCTCATTCGAACTGCGTCCGCAAAAGTTGCCGCGCTAGTTGGAATAATCATATATTCCTGAAAATCAGTCGCACCTAACGCATGCTGACCGCCGTTCATCACGTTGATCATCGGCATCGGCAGACACATTGCAGGACTTCCAGCCAAGCTATTGACATATTGATACAACTCCACGCCACGCGACTTAGCAGCAGCTTTCGCTACAGCCAGCGACACCGCCAAAATAGCATTCGCACCCAAACGCGCCTTATTCGGCGTACCGTCCAGACTCTTCATTTTTTCATCAATTGCGGCCTGATCGAACGGATTAGAGCCTTTCAAAGCCTGCGCAATCTCGCCATTGACATTTTCGACCGCACGAAGCACGCCTTTACCACCGAACGCCAACTCGCCATCCCGAAGCTCAACAGCCTCGAAAGAGCCAGTGCTTGCGCCAGACGGAACAGCCGCACGCCCGAACGAACCGTCACTCAAAGTCACGTCCGCTTCAACCGTCGGATTTCCACGCGAATCTAAAATTTGCCTTGCTTGTATGTTTGTAATTGTTATATCCATAATTACTATTTTATCAAAAACAGCAATTATATGTTAATCCTCATCTTCTTCCAAGTCACGCCGTATTATCACTGGCTCACCAATTTGCATCTCACCCAGACCTACCTTAAACACTTCAGGGCTACCACACGTAGCGACGCTCACAGTCCGATGACCATCAGACCCTCCAAGAACTAAAGGTCCTTCGCATCCATCAGTAGATATTCTGATTTCTTTTTTTATTATATTAGTTTTTTCATCTAACTCATTCAACTTTTCACCAGCCATTTTACAAAGATACCCAGCCGCTTCGTCTCCATCAATCGTTTCTCCGTCGATCGACATTATAACTTTATTACCCATAGCCGCTTTTACAAGATCTCTTGCGCACTCCCCGAGGGCATCTAAATCACCCAGCATAGATAGTATTCTCGGACAAGATCCACACTGCTGCGGAACGATTATAGCGCCTTTCTTTTTCCAAGACGGAGTAACTCCACTTACTATTTCCTCAAATATTTCCTCAGAATTATCATCTGGTCTACTTAAAACTTCACTCATAGTACAAATATTGTACAATTATTTTCCATAAAATCAAACATTTGCCTCATTCTCTGAAAATATGGTATAATTTCAACATTATCAATCAATGCTGGGAGGCTGATTTGTTAAGATGACAAATTGCCGTTCGTACCACAGAAAGGATTTTTTATGGCAAAGAAAGCCGAGTTGCTAGAAAAAGCAGCAGAATTAAAACTATCAGTCAGCGAAAAAAACACAATCGCTGAAATTGAAGCAGCAATTGCAGAAGCTACAGACGCAAACAAATCTCACGACAACAAAGACAAAGACGTTGTTGCTGAGCGCGAAGCTACTGTCGCTAAGTCTGGCAAGCGTAGCCAAAAAGCTCTTGACGAAGCCGCTGAAAGAGCAGAGAAGGAAGCTCGTAAGGAAGCTGGCGACACTACTCCACAATCAGACGACGCCGAAGCTCACGTAAAGAAAGGTCCAAAGCCAGTTACTCGTCCACGCTTGGAGCGCCGCGGTAAAAAATATCAAGACGCTGCAAAAAACGTTGAAAAGAACAAATTGTACAGCTTAGACGAAGCTTTGAAATTGGCTACTGAAACCAGCCCAGTCAAGTTCGACGCTAGCGTTGAAATCCACATCCGCTTGGGTGTTGACCCGCGCCAAGCCGACCAAAACATTCGCTCAACCGTAGCATTGCCACACGGTACAGGTAAGGATGTTCGCGTTGCTGTTTTTGCACCAGAATCAGAACACGCTGCCGCTAAAAAAGCCGGCGCCGACATCATCGGTGATGAAGAATTCCTAAGCCAATTGGACAAGGAAGAGTTGAACTTCGACATTTTGGTCGCGACTCCACAGTACATGCCAAAGCTTGGTAAATACGCACGTTTGCTTGGTCCACGCGGTTTGATGCCAAATCCAAAGTCTGGCACCGTTGCCACTGACGTCGCTAAAGCCGTTTCTGAAGCGAAAGCCGGAAAAGTTGAATATCGTGTTGATAAGCAAGCCATCGTTCACTTGTCAATCGGCAAAGTATCATTCGGTGCCGAAAAATTGTCAGAAAACGCACGCGCATTCTTAACCAGCTTGAACTCCCAAAAGCCATCCAGCTTAAAGGGTGTTTATGTTAAGAGCGTTGCAATTGCCACAACTATGGGCCCTGGCATTAAAGTAGAGAACTCTCTGTAATCTTTACGTTTCAGGCAATTAAATCCCGTCGATTCTGGCGGGATTTTTGTGTTACTATTGCATTTTTCATTTTTTATGATAGAATAGTAAAGTCCGCCTAGGTACTGATGTTCGAGTAAGTTCTTGATTTCCAGCCTAGCTGGATAAGAACCTTAACATCTTAACATCTGTATCTAGATCATTCACAATAGAGAAAGGATGCGAGAGGTGCATAATCGCATCGGGACTCCGTTACGGGTCCCAATCGTGACGGCCATCGTCGCGGTTCTCATGGTACTCCTCTTTGGAGGAGTGTCCGGAGCCGTTCCGGCGGCTATCAGTGCCCAGCAGCCATCTGGTGTCGCAGTGGCGTCTAACGCCGCTGCCGGCAGCAACTGCCACTCTCGGCCGATTTCGGCTAAGGAAATCACGGACCAATACATCAGGACGACTGATGGTTCGCATGAATTCACCGCCTATGAGGCGGTCGAATTCGGATTTTCAATAGCCCTTGAAGAGGGTCATTGTGAAGGCGATAGCATCACCATTTCTGTGCCGACCGAGCTCGGTACGGATGGTGACTTTGCGCCAGTCCCGATGAAGACCCCGGAAGGGGTAATCGTCGGATACGCCACCTATAACTCCGACCACACGGTGAAGGTCGTACTGACCTCCGCGGTAGAGGACAGCTCCAAGCACCACTTCCAGGCCTCGGCCTGGTGGAAGGTGCATATGGAGAGCACCCTGGTTCCTGGAGAGATCCGGGAACTAGAGTGGCACATCGGCGGTGAGGTTCGCCGTACGCCCATTACGGTGGGAACATGCCCCAACTGCAGTAAGCTTGGAGCGGGACCCTCAAAGTGGGGATCCGTCAATTCCCTTAAACCGTGGTACCTCACGGTGACGGTCGTCACTCCGACTGCGGAGTATGACGGCCAGACGTTCACTGTAACTGATCAGTCTACATCACCTGGTCAAGACTTTGATTGCCCTAATCCAACGGTGGGGCAAGCGGGGGTTTACTCTTCCGCTGGCCCCTGGGGGCAACCTCAGTACAGTCGATGGACGGATGCAACCGTCGTAAGCTGCGATAGTGATAAGACAACTCTAACGATTACATTAAATAGGGGCGAAAAAGCCCGATTTGATGTAATCGTTTACATCAATCCCGCGGACAAAGGTCCGTGGACTGATGAATTGTTAATCACTAGCCAAGAAAAAACTTGGACAGTTAGCGCCAGGATAACGCGGAAGGAATCTGGAGGCGGTGCAGGGTTCGATCCCGCACCAAGTCCGACACCGACTCCAACGCCTGTGACGCCATCGGCATCACCGAGTCCGAGCCCGTCAGCATCTCCGGCTCCAACCCCGGAACCGACTCCGACGCCCAAGCCAACGACTCCGGCTCCAACCCCGAGTCCAACCGCGGCTCCAACTCCGACGCCAACGCCGACCCCGTCGGCGACGCCATCGGTATCACCGACACCGACTCCAACGCCTGTGACGCCATCGGCATCACCGAGTCCGAGCCCGTCAGCATCTCCGGCTCCAACCCCGGAACCGACTCCGACGCCCAAGCCAACGACTCCGGCTCCAACCCCGAGTCCGACGCCGACACCATCGGCGACTCCGACTTCCGTCCCGAGTCCAACCGCGGCTCCAACTCCGACGCCAACGCCGACCCCGTCGGCGACTCGTATTCCAAAGCCGACACCGTCGGCGTCTACGATCCCGAGCCCGTCGGCAGCTAAGAGTTCTACGAGCTTAGTTCCTCTTCCGGAACCGAGCCCGCAGCCCAGCAGCGCAGACAACCCTGAGAAGCTGGCGAAGACCGGCACCGAAGGAGGCGCGATTGCACTAGCGATCGTGTTCCTGACTGTCGGAGGTCTCGTCCTCCGAGCGCGTCGCCGCCAGGCAGCGCACTCGGAGAGGTAACATATCTCGTTGAGGGGTGTTAGTTTAATCGACTAGCACCCCTCGACAGAGAACTCAGATACAGAAAGATACAGAGAGAAGGTTCGCCCGCCCGCTCCACCACGGA